>JAITBA010000166.1 GCA_031283835.1 Oscillospiraceae bacterium | reverse complement strand
GGGCCTAAGCGTGCCCCGCAGCCTGGAGCGCAAAATAGAAACAAACCTGCGCCGGGGCGAATTCCACCGCTGCAACGGCGAAAACTGCAAAGAAATCGCCAACATGCGTTCCATCCACACGATCTATATCAGGGAAATGCTGAAACAGGCCCCGGAAGGCCTGGAAGGGCTGCACAGCCGTGTGCATACGGCCAGCCCAAACCCGCGCGTCAAAACGACTCTGGAAGACGCGCTGGGCCGCCTGGGCTGCGAAAGCGCCGAAGACGGCCTGTTGCTGGAACTGAATGACGCAGGCACAAGCCTGCAAGCCACGGCGGGCGGCAAGGTCTACGGCGACGAGCAGTTGCTGGCCATCTGCTGCCAGCAAGAAGTGCAGGCAGGCTGCGACCTTGCCCTGCCCTACAACGCGCCCGAAATGCTTGACACACTGGCATCCCAAGCAGGCCAAAGCACCCTGCGCTACCTCCACACACCCGCCGACCAAAGCGACAGCCCGGCCCGGCGGCTTTCGGCCAAGCAAATTTGGGTACGCGACGGTCTGTTCCGCGCCGTGAAGCTCTTGCACATTATCAAAAGCACCGGCAAAAGCCTGGCAGAGCTATCTGCGGAGCTGCCCGATTTCTATGTTGAAAAAAAGAGCTTTGCCCTCCCCTGCTCCCCCGCGCATCTGCAGGAGCTGCTGCGCCGCAGCGACACGCAACTCGACGCCGCCAGCGAGGGCGTCATTTTGCGCAAACACGGTGGCCGCATCCTCATCACCCCCGGCAAAAGCGGCAAACGCGCGCAAGTCTTTGCCGAAGCCAACACCATGGAACTGGCCCACGAACTCTGCGAAGACGTCGCTCTGCTCCTCCAAAACAACCAATAACCCCTGCGCCCGCACCGCAGACGCTAGGGCGTATTGAACGATTTGAAGAGTGCCGACACGCCCTAGGAGAAATCGGACCTCACACGCACGTCAAGGGGCTTGACCAGATTACAGATCGCCCTAACCCTCTAATTGCTTTCTACACAAGGCTTTCGGCACTCAAGAGGGTTAAGGCAAAGATTCCTTCGTCATTTTTGTGCTCTAATCTAGGGTGTGTTGACACTATCCGAAATGTCCAGATTTTGAGCGGATTTTTTGCCGGCAAGTCAAATTTTTTGCAGTCATACTTTCGTATTACAAAAAAAATTAACGCAGAACGGCGGAAAATCCGCCAGAAGATGGGCGTTGAGCGTTAGTGTCAACACGCCCTAGTCAAGCGCCAAATTTAAAACACCACCGTCTGTCCCGCCGCGTCTGCCGCGTAGGCCGCTTGCGCAATCCGCGTCATCAGCAGACCATCTTCGAGGCCAAGGCCCGCAGGGGCAGTCGCGCCCTCGACGCAGGCGGCAACAAACTGCGACAGCGGGTTGGGCTGGGCGGCAGGCAGCGCGTCGGCCGGCACCTCCCCGTAGCCGTTGCCGATGTTCTGCGCCACTGCGCCGCCGCGCACAAACACCGCACCTCCGGTGCCATATACCTCCAGCAAATCCGGCACCCCGTCAGTAACAAAAGCGGTTTCCATCGTGCCCAGCACACCGCCCTCAAATTCCGCCAACGCAATGGTGTTCTCGTCGGAGGAGGTTCCGTACAGGTTGCTCATCAGGGCAGTCAGGCGCTTTGGCGCGCCAAACAGCGCCCCCAGCACATACATGGGGTGCGCGCCCAAATCCATCAGCGCACCACCGCCGCTGGCGGCCACGTCGAACCAATACGCAGGCAGCCAACCGCCGCTCACGCCGCTGTGGCTGCGCCGGAACCGCGCGCCGGTCACCTGCCCCAGCTTGCCCTGCGTAATCATTTGCCGCACGTATTGCACCGTCGGCTCGCCCTTGCAGGGCAGCGAAATTGTGAACGTCACCCCCGCTTGCCGCACCGCCGCCGCAATCGCTTCCGCGTCTTCGTTGCTGGCAGCCAGCAATTTTTCGGTAAAAACATGCTTGCCCGCCTGTGCCGCTTTCACGAGCAGCTCCCGGTGCAGCGTGGTAGGGCTGTCGCACACGACCGCGTCACACGCTCCCAAAAACGCGTCATAGTCCGCATAGAATGCCGCTTCCAGTTCCGCCGCCCAGGCACTGCCGCGGGCGGGGTCTTCGTCCCACACAGCGCGCACGCGCACCCTGGGATCCTTCTTGAGATGGTTTGCGTAGCCGCCCGCGTGAACATGCCACTTGCTGGCCAGACCGATGGTTAACATAGTGTCTCCTCAATTCTTCTCAAAATTACAGAACAAATCATTAACAGCCCTTGCCAATGCCCGGCTTCAAGCCCTCGGCACGTCCGCGCCCTCGCTACGCTAAACCTCCAACCCCAACTGCACCTCGCCCTGTTCTTCTGGCGTGGGGATCACACCGGCGGCGGGGAGGTTTTTAGTGCGGTAGCGGGCGGGGGTCTTTAGTTCGCCTTCGGTATAAGCACGCAGCGATTTCACTTTGTGGGTTTTGCGCAGAGTCATCACCGTCACGCCCTGGGTGTTTTTGGTGGTTTTGGGCGCAACGGCACCCGTGTGGAACAGCAGCACCCGCCCGCTGCTGGCCGTCAACAGGCAGTCGCCGTCCGTTGGCAACTGCAACGCCGCTGCCAGCGGCGATTTGTCGCTATAGGCCCTCACCAGCTTTTTGCGGTTGGTTTTGGTCGCATAGACGCTCATTTCTACCTTGGCCACCTTGCCGTTTTCAAACGCGAACAGCATTGTGCCGCTGTAATCCCGCGTCACAGCCATGGTCACAATGCTTTCTCCGTCGTCCATGCCCAGCTTTGCCGGGATAAAATCGCCCAGCAAGCTGGCCTTACCGTCCTCAAATTCCGACGCGCTGCTCTTATATACCTGGCATTGGTTTGTGAAGAACAGCAAATCGCAACCGTTGCCGGCCTCCACCGCCAGCGCCACGGCGTCGCCCTCCTTCAGCTTTTGCTCAGCGTTCATTCGCAGCGACGCGGGCGTAATCTTCTTAAAATATCCCTCTTTCGTCAGGAAAAGTGTGCAGGGATAGTCTTCTGCTGCCGGCGCTTCTTCCTCCGCTGCGGGCAACTCCCCGGCATAGAGAATTTCGCTGCGCCGCGGCGTGTCGTAGTCGCGGATAATCCCCTCCAGGTCCTCGACCATGCACTGTTTTATCTTGCGCTCAGACCCCAGAATGCCGTCCATTTTGGCAATTTCATCTTTCAGCTGCGCAATGTCTGCCGTGCGCTTGAGGATATACGCCCGGTTCAAGTGCCGCAGCTTAATTTCTGCCACATATTCCGCCTGCGCCTGGTCAATCCCAAAGGCGATCATCAGGTTGGGCACCACTTCGCTTTCCTCTTCCGTTTCGCGAATCACCCGAATTGCCTTGTCAATGTCCAGCAAAATTTTTGCCAGGCCCTCCAGCAAGTGCAGCCGTTCCCGGGCTTTATCCAGGTCAAACTGCACCCGGCGGCGGATGCACCCCACCCGGAAGTCAATCCACTCCAGCAGCAGCGCACGCACGCCCAGCACCCGGGGGCTGCCGTTCACCAGCACGTTGACGTTGCACGCGAAGGAATCCTCCAGCGTGGGCAGGTTATATAAGCGCTGCATCAGTTTATCCGGGTCCACGCCGCGCTTGAGGTCGATGGTGATTTTTAGGCCGCTCTTGTCTGGTTCGTCGCGAATATCGCTAATTTCTCGGACAGCCCCGGCCTTCACCCGCTCCACCACTTTATCGATAATCGCTTCCGCCGTGGTGGTCGAGGGGATTTGG
>JAITBA010000019.1 GCA_031283835.1 Oscillospiraceae bacterium | reverse complement strand
GCCGGGCAAGGCAATTTTTTTGCAGTCATACTTTCGTATTACAAAAAAAATTAACGCAGAACGGCGGAAAATCCGCCAGAAGATGGGCGTTGAGCGTTAGTGTCAACACTCCCTAATATTTATCCATTCAGACAAGGAGATTTGCCATGTCCATCCCCAACAACCATCCCGTCATCGGCATCCGTCCGGTGATTGACGGGCGCTGCGGCGGCCCCCGCGAAGGGCTCGAAACCAAAACCTGGCAGCTTGCCAATGCGGCCAAAGCGCTCATTGAGCAAAACCTGCGCACTAGCGACGGCGAACCGGCCCGGTGTGTGCTTTCGCCCTGCACCATTGGCGGCGCGGCGGAGGCAGCCGCATGCGCCGCGTTTTTTGCGGGGCAAAATGTGTGTGCCACACTCAGCGTCACCCCCTGTTGGTGCTATGGCAGCGAAACCATGGACGTTGACCCGACGACGATCAAGGCTGTGTGGGGTTTTAACGGCACAGAGCGCCCCGGCGCCGTCTATCTTGCGGCAGTGATGGCCGCCCACGCCCAGCGGGGCCTGCCCGCGTTCTCAATCTATGGCCGCGACGTGCAAGACGTCGCCGACGAAAGCATTCCGGACGACGTGCGCGAAAAAATCCTGCGCTTTGCCCGTTGCGCCCTTGCGTTGGGGCAAATCAAGGGCAAAAGCTATGTGGGCATCGGCTCTGTGAGCATGGGCATTTCTGGCAGCTGCACCGACGCCGCCGTGATGCAGCACTACTTTGGGCTGCGCCCCGAATGGGTGGACATGAGCGAAGTTCGCCGCCGCGTAGACCTGGAAATTTTTGACAAAGAAGAGTACGCCCTGGCGCTGGCATGGATAAAGAAGAACTGCCCCGAGGGTTTTGACAAAAACAACCCGCCCTCCTCCAAGGAGCGCAAGGCCTGGGAATGGGAGTTTGTCACAAAGATGACGCTCATTTGCCGCGATATCCTCATTGGCAACCCAAAACTGCGCGACGTGCGGCCCTCCGCCGCGGTTGCGGGGCAAAACGGCGTGCTGCAAAACGGCTGGCACGAGGAGGCGCTGGGGCGCAGCGCCATTCTGGGCGGCTTTCAGGGGCAGCGGCAATGGACAGACTACATGCCCAACGCCGACTTCACCGAGGCGATTCTGAACAGCACCTTCGACTGGAACGGCAAAAAAGAGCCCCTGACTTTCGCCACCGAAAACGACGGGCTCAACGGCCTTTCAATGCTTGTGGGCAAGCTGCTCACCGGCACAGCCAGCGTGTTTGCCGATGTGCGCACCTACTGGAGCCCCGACGCTGTTAAGCGCGTGACAGGCCACACGCTCACCGGCAAGGCCGCCGGGGGCGTCATTCACCTCATCAACTCCGGCGCCGCCGCCCTTGACGGCACAGGTGTGAGCAAAAACGAACAGGGTACGCCCCTGCTCAAGCCCTGGTGGAACGTGACAAACGACGACATTAACGCCATGCTGCACGCCACGGATTGGTGCCCGGCAGATCTCGGTTACTTCCGGGGCGGCGGCTATTCCTCGCACTTCAAAACACAGGCCGAAATGCCCGCCACTATGGTGCGCTTCAA
This sequence comes from Oscillospiraceae bacterium, assembly GCA_031283835.1. Classification (GTDB taxonomy): domain Bacteria; phylum Bacillota; class Clostridia; order Oscillospirales; family Acutalibacteraceae; genus WRMQ01. Next base: position 1,734 of record JAITBA010000019.1, on the reverse strand, counting down.
CATCATTGAAGGCCTTGGCCCCGTGCTGCAAATTGCCGAAGGTTACACTGTCACCCTGCCCGACGATGTGCACAACACCCTCGACCAGCGCACCGACCCCACCTGGCCCACCACCTGGTTCGCGCCCACCTGCAACACCTCCTGCGGTGCCGGCACGGCGTTTGCCGATGTTTATAGCGTTATGGCCAACTGGGGCGCCAACCATGGCAGTCTCACCTACGGCCACATTGGGCGCGACTTAATCACCCTGGCCAGCATGCTGCGCATCCCTGTGGCCATGCACAACGTGGCCGACGACGCCGTCTACCGCCCCCACTGCTGGTCTGCTTTTGGCACAAAAGACCTTGAGGGCGCAGACTTTCGGGCCTGCCGGGCTTATGGGCCGCGGTTTTAATTCAAAAAACAAGTATGTCGCGTGATATGATTTTTCTACCCGAAAGGACTGCTATGACAAGCAAAGAACGGGCCGGTTTTCGCGCCGAGGCAAACACACTGCAAGCTATGTTTCAGGTGGGCAAAGAGGGCGTGAACGACGCCGTAGCCGCGCAAATGCGCGAGGCCTTCCGCACCCGCGAGCTGCTCAAGGGCAAGGTGCTGCTCGAAAACTGCCCTCAAAGCCCCAAGGCCTGCGCCGTGGCCCTCTCCGCCATGACGCAAAGCGAAGTGGTGCAGGTGGTTGGCGGCAGCATGGTGTTTTTCAAAATCAACCCGGAGCTGCGCAAAAAGTTGGCAGAAAAAGAGAAGGCAAAGCAAAAAGAGAAGCGGGGGCATGGGCATGGCTGAGCTGTGCGGCAAACGTTTTTTGATTACGCAATGCGCGCTGGATGGAATTGCCGGCTCAGAAGTTACCACACTGCACCTGGCCGAATACCTGCAGCAGGCCGGCGCAACGGTCACGGTGTTCACGCATTGGCTGGGCAACGTTTTAGGCCAGCTGTTTGCGCAAAGCAAAATCACCGTGATTGCCGACAAGGCCCACCCCTTTGCGCTGGAAGACTTCGACTATATCTGGGTGCATCATCAGGTGTTGCCGGCCGCCATTTTGCGCGCGCTAGCCCACCCACCCGCAAATCCGCCTGTTTTTTTGTTTTTGCACATGTCCGCTCTGCCAGGTAACCATTTGGAGTGGCCCTATATTTGCGGGCTCGAAGAGCTGCTTTCGTCGCTTTCGCTGTGCAATTCGCCAGTAACCCTGGAACGCCTCGCCCCCTGCTTCAGCACCCCGCCGCCCATGGCGGTTTATCCCAACCCTGTGCCGCCGGAATTTTGCCGGCCGCACCGCAACCTCCGCCAGTTGCCGCACAAACCCCTCCGTGTGATGGTTGTCAGCAACAACGATTCGCCGGAGCGTGATGAAGCCTGTGCGCTGCTGCGGCAGCATGGCGTGCAAGCGGAGCGTTTTGGTATAGGCCAGCGCAACTACAAATTGCTGCGCGCCGCCGATTTGGACCGCTATGACGCCATAATCACCATTGGCAAAACGGTGCAGTATTGCCTGTGCATGGGTCTGCCGGTTTATATATATGACCGTTTTGGCGGGCCGGGCTGGCTGAACGCACGCAATTTTGATTTGGTCGCGGCGCACAATTTTTCGGGTCGAGGCCCCCTCGGGGGGGGGGGGGGGGGGGGGCACAAAAAGACGCCCCCGGCCCCGGCGGGGAAATGCGGGACGGTTATGCCGCGGCGGCGGCGTTTCACCGGGGAGGCAGGGTCCGATTCCGGGCGGCCGATGCC
>JAITBA010000240.1 GCA_031283835.1 Oscillospiraceae bacterium | reverse complement strand
TTGTCCTTCACCAAAACCGTGCGTGACCCCGAAGGGCCGCTGCCGCTGCAGCTCACTCTGCTGGGCACGGGGCGCAATGCACGGGGCGGCGTGCAAACCCTCACCACCAGCAAGCAGGCACAAGACATTCTTTCGCGCCTGAAGAACAAGGGTGTCAACAGCGTCAACGCACGCTATCAAGGGGTTTTTGGGGGTGGCACCAAGCAGGTTGCGCCCGAAAAATTGCGTCCGCTGCTGCGCCTGGGCGGCACCCGCGGCATCGAAGATTTGCGCGCCTTCAGCAAAAGCCAGGGCTACTACGTGTTCCTCGATGTGCAGGCCCTGCCCGCGGGCGGCAAGGCCGGGCAATCCATAAACCTGGCGGGCGCGCCGCTGCAGGCGGTTATCCCTCATGCCGCGCAGGGCGGTTTGCGAACCCTGCGCAGCGCCGAAAGCGTCAACCTTTCGGTGCGGGCGTTTTTGCGGCGGCTTGCGGGCATGGGCACGGCGGGCATTTCGCTGGGCGATTTGGGGAACATGCTCTACACCAGCTACAACGCGGAAAGCGCCCCCAACCGCGAAGCGACCGCCAAGCGCTTGGCGCAATACCTGCCCTGCCTTTCGGCCCAATGGTTTGTGATGATGGATACCGGTTACTTCTACTCCATCCGCTCAGCCGACGCGGTGGTGAATTTGCCGCTGGAGCCGCAGGTGACTATGCCCACGCCCGGGCGCTACATGCCGGTGCCGCTGCTGCCCATTATTTTGCATGGCAGCGTCGATTATTCCGGCCCGGCGCTCAACCAGAGCGACAATTCGGCAACAGCCCTGCTGCGCGCAATCGCCTACGGCGCCAGCCCGGCCTACGTGTGGGCGGCCAACAGCAATGACGCCGAGAAAGACCCGCTCTACTTTGAAAATGGACTGGAAAGCGCGGTGCTGGCCTACACAAAAATCAACGAAACCCTGGCCGGTTTGCACGGCGAGCGTATCGTCGGCTACAGCTACGACCTGGACACAAGCGTTTCCGTCACAACCTACAGCAACGACGCGGTGGTTTATGTGAACTTTGGCAAAAAAGAAGTCAGTGTCAAGGGTGTCAAAATCATCCCCGGTGATTGCCGGGTTGTTGGCGGCAACCAGCCGGAAGCGCAGTGAGTTTTTGTTTTTTGGGTGGCCTTAGGGCCGCCCCTGCGCATATTGCTTATGGTAAGGAGGCGATTTTTATCGCAACGCAAGAATTGCACCACCTGCTGCGGCAGTTCCGGCTTGAGGACGACGACGCGGAAATGCTGACCCAGCGGGAACTGACAGAGGGGCATATCAACAGTACCTATTTCCTGGAAGCCAAAGGCGCTTCCGGCACACGCCGCTATATCCTGCAAAAAATCAACACATTTGTGTTCGAAAACCCGGCGGAGCTGATGGAGAACATCGTGCGTGTCACAAACTTTTTGCGCGAACGGATTGCGGCGCAAAAAAGCTCCTCGCAGCTGACGAAGGCCATGCAGGTTTATCCTACCAGGGGCGGCAAGTGGTTTTTTGTTGACGAAGCGGGCGGCTGCTGGCGCTGCTATAATTTTGTGGAGAACACCTATTCCCTTCAGGCGGCGGGCAACAACATTGCGGCCACGCAGGCGGCCCGCGCCTTTGGCGATTTTCAGCGGTTGCTCGACGGGTTCCCCATTGGCCAGCTGCACGAGACGATTCCAAATTTTCATCACACAAAAAAGCGCTACGATGCCCTCGAAGAAGCGATTGCGGCCAACACGGCGGGGCGCAAGGCCGCGGTGGGGCCCGAAATTGCCTTTGCGCGCGCGCGCAAAAATGACGCGTCGCGGCTGCTGGAATTGCAGGCGGCGGGTCAATTGCCTCTGCGGGTGACGCACAACGATACAAAGCTCAACAACGTGTTGTTTGATTGCGGCACCGATGAGGCGGTGTGCGTGGTGGATTTGGACACCGTGATGCCGGGGCTTTCGCTCTATGACTTTGGCGACAGCCTGCGTTTTTTGGGCAACACCGCCGCCGAGGATGAGCGCGACCTGCGCAAAGTGCGGTTTTCGATGCCGCTGTTCCGCGCCTACACGCAAGGGTACCTCAAAACAGCCGCCGCCGCGCTCACGCCCCAAGAAGTGCGCCAGCTGCCTTTTTCCGTCAAGCTCATGACCTACGAGTGCGGCATGCGCTTTCTTACGGATTATCTGAACGGCGACGTGTATTTTCGCATTCGTCGCCCCGACGACAACCTGGCCCGCTGCCGCACGCAATTCCGGCTGGTGGAAGAAATTGAGGCGCAGTTGCCTGCCATGGAGGAATTTGTAGAAGATTTTTTAAAAAAGCCTTGACTATTTCTGTTGGTTGGAGTAAAATAAAAACAATGAGAGAGATGGGGGGATGTGACATGGCAGACGAGATTTTTCGCGAAGGCGACACGGTCGAAGCGCTGGACAGCGAAGTTTTGGAGGAACTTGGAAACGATGTGGTAAGCGTCGTGGATGAAAATGGCAAGGAGCACGTCTTTGAGGAATTGGACCGCGTGGACCTTGAAACCGGTACCTACGTGGCGCTGGCGCCATTGGTCGGCGAAGACGAAGACGAGGACGACGACGACGAGTTGATTCTGTTGCGCGTGGAAGAGGAGGACGGGGAAACCTATCTATCCATTCTGGAGGACGAAGCGGAATTCAGCAAAGTGGCCCAGGTGTTTTCTAAGCGCCTCGATATCCCCTTCGATATCACATGAATTGGGTTTTAGTGCACGCGATAATAAGTGAAGCCCCGTGATTTGTGCATTTTTGCGCATTGCTGAAAAGGTGGCATGGTCTGGCTCTGTGATTTGCGCATTGCTGAAAAGGTGGAATTAAAAACCCTGCTGGGTGCGATAACTTACGGTTTGGATGGCCCTACTCCGATCTTGAGGGAGTCGGCTCCGGTGTTGGATTGCAGACCTCCCGGGTGCACACTGCGGCACTTGGACGAAGGGAGCGTGAACGCATTGGGAGACTACCCGCCCTGCTTAATGGCAGGTCATTCCACGCCGTTCCCGGCCTCGCGGGGCTTTTCTTTTTAAGTATAGGTGAATTTATAATTAAAACAAGAGAAAAATGATGCAAGCAGAAAATCAAGCGGATGCTTTGGGTGTCTTGGGTGCGAACCAGGCCGGGGCACAGCGCACGTCTTTTGGCGGATTTGGCGGCTCGCTAGGGGCTTTGGGCGAGGGGGTTGCCCCGCGGGGGCTGCGTTGCGTGGCGCAGGATGTGCTGGACGTGACGGCTAGCGCGCAGGCAATTGCATATGTCACGAAGGATACGAGAGCGGATGGTTCCGTTTTCGCGTCTTTCTATTTGTGCGAATGGGACACGCTATGCAGTCGCCCAATTTCCGAAAGCATGTATTGCCAGATGAAATTTGGCGCGGCGGGTTCTGTTGCCGCCACGCAGCTGCCGGAGCGGCTGACTTGTTGCGCGGCGCGGTTGCCCGACGGCGGCTGTGCTGTGTTGCAGGCGGATTCTACGCTGCGCTTGTTGCGGCCCGACGGGCGGCCGGGGGCGCAGTTTGCGCTGGAGTACCAGGGTGCGCCGGCAGGCGGCATTGCCTGTGACCCGGTGGGCGACGGCGATCTTTGGTTTAGCGTGCCAAAGCGCGGTTCGGTGGTGCGTTTTTCGCTTCAAAGCCGCGAAATGACACTGCGGGTGGGTGGCGCGGACGATTTTGCGCAACCGACAGGCCTGTTTTTGCAGGGGCATTCGCTCTTTGTGTGTTGTGTGGGCGACCACACGGTGCGCATGTTGCATTTGCCTGCCTGCACACTAGGGGAATCCGTCGCGTTTAAGGGGCAGCCAGATCAATATTTCGCGGTATTCCGCCGCCGTTTTGTGCGGATGCGCAATGCGCTTTATGTGTGCGAACAATAGTTTGATTTTTGTTGTGCAACGGGGATTGCGCGATGGGTGTTAACAGGCTATGAGAGAAAGAAAAGCAATGAATTTTAGCGGAAAACATGCCCTGGCAGTAAGCCCTGAGGGGGCTGTGACTTTGCCGCCGGCATTGCGCAAACAAATGCAAGCTGCCTGGGGGGCATCGCCCGAGCTGCTGTGCTTTGGCGCGCAATTTTTTTATCTTTGCCCGGCGGACCAGGCCGAAACACTGTTGCATCGGGTGGACGCGCAGCTTTGCCTTGCCTTTGCCCAGACGCTTTGGCAGGTGACGGACTATCTGCGCGACATGACGCACCTGGTGGAACCGATTGTGCCCACTTCTGCCGGGCGTTTTGTGCTCCCGCGCGAGGTGATGGAGCGGCTGCAAGTGCCGAACGGCGGCGTGTTGCGGTTGTTGGGCGTGGGCAGCCATTGGGAA
>JAITBA010000235.1 GCA_031283835.1 Oscillospiraceae bacterium | reverse complement strand
AGCGCCTTTGCCACGCTTTTATATGATGTTCGCAAGGGCAGGGAGGGCTGGAGCCGTGCCATTGCCAACATGCTGGGCGTGCGGATGGAACACCTGCCCGAAATCATTCCCTGCACGGCGGAAGCGGGCAAGCTGCGGGCCGCGCAGGCGGCGGAACTGGGTCTGCCCGCGGGTATTTCGGTGTTTGGCGGCGGGGGCGACGCGAGCTTGGTAGGCGTGGGCGCCGGGGCCGTCGCGCCGGGCGATACCCACATCTATAGCGGCACCAGCGGCTGGGTTTCTACTGTAGTAGAAAAAAGCATGGTCGATACTTCTGCCATGATTGCCGCCATTGTGGGTGCGCAGGCGGGGCTATATAATTATTTTGCCGAGCAGGAAACCGCCGGCAAGTGTGTGGAATGGGTGAAAGATCATCTGGCCCTCGACGAGATTAATGTGTACTTAAACAAAGAGTTTGCCCTGGGTTCGCGCCCCGACATGGAAGCCGTCTACACGAACCTCTATGATTACCTCATTGCGGTGATTTCGCACGTGCCCATCGGCGCGGGGGGCGTGCTGTTTACGCCGTGGCTTCACGGCAATCGCTGCCCCTTCGAGGATTCCGCCGCCCGGGGCATGTTTTTTGGCATCAGCCTCGAAACCGGCAAAACGGAACTGATTCGCGCGGTGGTGGAGGGTGTGCTGTACCATCTGCGCTGGATGCTGGAAACCCAGGAGCACAAGACAAAAACCAGCGAGGTGATCCGCTTTGTGGGCGGCAGCGCGCTGAGCGATTTTCTCTGCCAGGCCCTGGCCGATTGCCTGGGCCGCACCGTCGAAACGGTGGCCAGCCCTCAAAACGTGGGCAGCGTGGGCGCGGCGGCGCTCATTGCCGTGGGCAAGGGCCACATTGCGTCGCTGCAAGAAGCCAAGCGCCTCGTGCCCGCCGTGAAGACCTTTGTGCCCAACGTCAAAAATAAGCGCGCCTACGACAGATATTATGCGATTTATACGCAGCTTTATGCCGCGAATAAAACGCTGTTCCGCAAGATGAGCGCGTGAGCGGCGCGCTTGGCCGCAGGGCAGGCGGGCATTGTTTGTCTGCCGGCAACGAAGGAGGGAGAGTAAAACAATGCGCCTGGATAAATATTTGAAAGTTTCGCGCCTGGTGAAGCGACGCACGGTGGCCAACGAACTGTGCGACGCCAGGCATGTGGAAGTGAACGGCAAGGCGGCCCGGGCCTCGCTCGAGGTGAAACCCGACGACGAAATCGCGGTGCAGACAGGGCCGCACCGGCTGCGCGTGCGGGTGCTGGCGGTGAACGAATTTGCCACCAAAGAAAGCGCGTGCACTATGTTTGAAATTTTGGAGCAAACCTGATGCCAAATTTTTTTGCTGCCGTCTATGCCGCCGTGCGGCAAATCCCCTGCGGAAAAGTTGCGACCTATGGCCAGATTGCCCGGCTGTGCGGCAACCCCCGCATGGCCCGGCAAGTTGGTTGGGCTTTGCACGCAAACCCGCGTCCCGGGCAGAACGAAACAGAGATCCCTTGCCACCGGGTGGTCAACCGCGCGGGGGCGTGCTGCGAGGGCTTTGCCTTTGGCGGAATAGAAATGCAGCAAGCGCTGCTTAAAGCCGAAGGGGTTTGCTTTTTGGCCGATGGCCTTGTGGACATGCAAACATGCCGGTGGGAGCCGGAAAAATCATAAGACAGCGGGAGGAACTTTTTGATGACAAACCAAAAGCTGCGCATCGGAATCATTGGCACGGGCGGCATTGCGGGGGCGCATATGCGGTCTTATCAAAAGCTGGAAAACGTGGAGGTTGTGGCGGGGGCGGATTGTATTCCCGGCAAGGCCAAGGCGTTTTTTGAGCGGTTTGAAGCCCCCGAAGCCCTGGCGTTCAACAGTGCGGAGGCGTTGCTGCGGGCGGTGGAGCTGGATGCGGTGAGCGTGTGCGCCTACAACCAAGCGCATGCGGAATGCACCGTGGCCGCGCTGGAAGCGGGCTGCCACGTGCTGCTGGAAAAACCTCTGTGTGTGACCATGGCGCAGGCGGCGCAAATTCTGCAAGCCGAAAAAAAGAGCGGCAAAATTGTTTCGGTGGGCTTTCAGCCGCGCTACGACCCAAACTCCAAAAAAATCAAAGAAATCGTGCAGTCCGGCGCGTTGGGGCAGGTGTATTATGTGCAGACCGGCGGTGGACGGCGGCGCGGCATCCCCGGCGGCACTTTCATCGAGGCGCGTTATGCAGGCATGGGCGCGCTGGGCGATATTGGCTGCTACGGCCTGGATATGCCCCTTAATGCCCTGGGTTATCCCAAGCCGCTGACGGTTTCGGCCAGCAAGTTTGGCCATTTTGGCACCAACCCGGCGCTATACAAAGAAGCGAATCGTTTTGATGTGGACGACTTTGCTGTGGCGCTCATCCGCCTGGAGGGCGGTGTTACGCTGGATTTTCGTATGAGCTGGGCCATGCACCTCGACAGCGCCGGCGCGACGTTTTTTTTGGGCGACAAAGCGGGCCTGAAGGTGGCCCCCGGCCCCGGCGGTGCGTGGGACGGCCGCGTGGGCGGCCTGACGCTCTACCACGACGCCTTCGGCGACCCCACCGAAACCCCCCTCCATTTTGCCGAGCACAACACCGATTTGTTCTTCGAGAAAGTGAAGGACTTCGTCGCTGCTGTTGCTACCGGCGGCTCCGCCCCCATTCCTACTAGCCAGATCATCTATAACCAGGCCATTGTCAGCGGCATTCTCGAATCCGCCGTCCAAGGCCGTGAGGTGGAGATCGTCATCCCGGCGGTGTGACGCTGCCGTGCGATCATTCTTACAGAAACATAAGAGGAATAGTATGGACCCCAAAAAAGAAAAGCCCCTGCTAGAAGTGCGGGTGCGGGTTTTGGCCAAGACGTGGCGGCAAGGTTTTTTTCTTGGGAACCGCCGCGCGCCCCTGCTGGTGGTGTGGCGGGTGCTGCTGTACCTGTTCATTCCCGCGCTGCTGGTGGGCAATGTTGTGATGTTTGTTGGTTCGCTTTATACCGAAATTCAGCAGGTGCTGCTGCTGCCTGTCTACGTTGCCCTGCTGGTGGAGTGGCTCACACGGCCTTCGCGGCTGTATCGCCGGCAAAAGGCCTTGCACGAAGGCACGACGACCTACGCCTTTTTTGAGACGCAGTTTGTGCGCACGCAGGAGGGCGCTTTGCACACCCTGCGCGAAGGCACGGCCTATGGCCTGGTGGAACGCGCCATCGAAACGAAGCAGGCCTTCTATCTCTTCACCGCGGAGGAAAAAATCTGCATCCTCGAAAAATCGCAGCTGAACCAGCCCCAGCAAAAACAGCTGCGCGGCATCCTGCGATCTAAGCTGGGCAAAAAACTAAAAGTGCGGCGCGGGGCCAAAAAATAAGCGGCACAAAATGCGACGAAAGGGCAATCTGCGCGGTTGCCAACAAGGCCTGACGCGCGGAAGGTGGAATTGCAAGTGGTGCATATCATTGGCGGGGGCTTTGCCGGGGTGGAGGCTGCGTGGCAGCTGGCCCGGGCAGGGGTGCCCTGCGTGCTGCGCGAAATGAAACCGGTACGGTTTTCGGCCGCGCACAAAAGCGCCGCGTTGGCTGAGCTGGTGTGTTCCAATTCCTTCAAGGCCGAACGAACGGCCAGCGCGGCGGGGCTGCTGAAGGAAGAAATGCGGCGGTTGGGCTCCCTTTGTGTGGAGGTGGCGCAGGCTGTGCGTGTGCCTGCGGGCGGCGCGCTGGCGGTGGATCGCGATGCCTTCGCGGCGGAAATCACCCGGCGCGTGACGGCGGAGCCGCTGATTACCCTGCGGCGGGAGGAAGCAAAGGAAATTCCCGCCGAAGGCATGGTGATTGTGGCCGCCGGGCCCCTGGCGTCCGAAGCCATCACCGAAAGCATCGCGAAAATCTGTGGGGCCGGGCTGCATTTCTACGACGCCGCAGCGCCCATTGTGACGGCCGAAAGCGTGGACATGCGGCATGCGTTCCCCGCGTCGCGCTACGACAGAGGCGGGGAGGACGACTATCTTAATTGCCCGCTGAACCGTGAAGAATATGCGCATTTTGAGCAGGCATTGCTTGGCGCCGAGCGGGCGCACACGCATGATTTTGACGTGTATGAGGGTTGCATGCCCATTGAGGTGCTGGCCTCGCGCGGACGCGACGCCATACGCTTTGGCCCGATGAAGCCCGTGGGTCTGGAGAATCCCGCAACCGGGAAGAGGCCCTGGGCGGTGGTTCAATTGCGGCAGGACAACCGGCTGAACACGCTGTTTAATATGGTGGGGTTTCAGACGCGGCTCAAGTGGAGCGAGCAG
>JAITBA010000194.1 GCA_031283835.1 Oscillospiraceae bacterium | reverse complement strand
GAAGATATTTCTTCCATGCCCGGCTGGTAGCCCATGGGGTCAAAAGGAGTTTGTTTCATGCAATCACCTGTTTTGTTGCCGCGCCAAACAGGCAGTGCGGCAGATTGAGAATTTTGTGCGTTTGGTCCTTGCGCGGGGGCGCATACCGCGTCGCGCAGCCTTACTCATATGGAACGGCTATACGCCGTTGCCAACCGCTCTAAGGCGCGCGCGATCAGTCCTCCAAAAAGCCTGTTAGCGGGCTTGACGCTTCCGCACCTTGCTCCAGCACGCGGCCGGTGCCGGCCAGATAGGCGCACCGCCCCGCTTTGATGGCCAGCTTGAAGGCCAGGGCCATGGCGGCAGGGGCACCCGCGGTGGCCACGGCGGTGTTGGCCATGATGGCCGCCGCGCCCAGTTCCATGGCGTCGCAGGCGTGGCTGGGCTTGCCAATGCCCGCATCAACGATGACGGGCAAGTCGATTTCTTCGATGAGAATGCGAATGAAATCGCGGGTGGCAAGGCCTTTGTTGCTGCCGATGGGCGCACCCAGGGGCATCACGGCGGCGGCACCCGCCCGCACCAGCGCACGGGCGGTGGCAAGGTCCGGATAGACGTAGGGCAGCACACAAAAACCTTCGGCGGCAAGCACTTCACAGGCTTTTATGGTTTCGGCGTTTTCGGGCAAAAGATATTTGCTGTCGCGCATGATTTCGACCTTGACGAAATCGCCGCAGCCCAACCCCCGCGAAAGCCGGGCAATGCGCACAGCCTCGTCGGCGTTGCGTGCGCCAGAGGTGTTGGGGATAAGTGTCACGTGTGAGGGAATGAAGTCGAGGATGTTTTCTTTGCCGCCGGCGTTGGCGCGGCGCAGGGCCAGTGTTACCATTTCTGCGCCGCCTTGTTCGGTGACAGCGCGAATCAGCGGCAGCGAAAACTTGCCGCTGCCAAGGATAAAGCGGGAGGTGAAGGCTTTGCCGCCAAGGAGAAAGGGATCCGTCATAGGAGTGCTTCTTTCGTTTTTTGGATTGAGGAGGCAGGCGGCCTCAGCCGCCCCCCATAAAGTGCAGAATGTTCACATCGTCCATTTCTTGCAGCGTTACGTTGGCAAAGCGCTCTTTGGTAATGATTTCCAGGTTGCGCTCCACCACCACATGGTCGGCGCTGTAGCCTTCGCGCCGCAAGTATTCCTGCAGCGTGAGGGGTTCGTAAGGCACTAGTTTTCCGTTGATTTGCATGGGTGTCTCCTTTTGCTACAAAATAAAGAAGCAAGGCCTAGCGGTGCAGCAGCGGGCCGTTGGGCACGCCAAAATCGGGCTTTTCGTTTAGGAGCCAGGTAAGCCAGCTCTTGGACAAACGCGCGCTTTCGGGCAGAGAGTGCCCCAGGGCAAGGCGGCAGGCAATGGCGGAGGAAAGTGTGCAGCCGGTGCCGTGGGTTTCGCCCACGGGCAGGCGCTCGCCGCGCAGCCACAGCATTGTTTTGCCGTCAAAGAGCAGGTCGTTGCAGCCCTCTTCTTCCGCGTTGTTTGTTGCGGCGCCTGTGCCAGCCGGGCCGCGCCGCAGCCGGCGATGGGCACCCTTGATTAATACCGGGCAACCCATGGCGCGGGCGGCGGTTTCTGTGTCGGCTTCGGTGATAATGCGCATGCCGGTGAGCGCTTCGGCTTCGGGGATATTGGGCGTAACAAGCGTGGCCAGAGGAAACAGCAGCGCCTGCGTGGCCTGCGCCGCGCCGTTGCCCGCGAGTGCCGCGCCGCTGGTGGCGGCCATCACCGGGTCGAGCACGATGGGGCAGTGCAGGCCTTGCAAAGCCTGTGCAACAACCTTCACAGATGCCTTGTGCCACAACATGCCAATTTTAACCGCATCCGGCGGAAAGTCCGTCAGCACCGCTTTGAGCTGTGCCTGCAAAAACAGCGCGGGCGGGGTTTGGATGGCGGCGACGCCCCGGGTGTTTTGCGCGGTGAGCGAGGTGATTACGCTGGTGCCGTAGCAGCCGTGGGCGGCGATGGTCTTTAAATCGGCCTGCACGCCGGCGCCGCCGGAGCAATCGGACCCCGCAATGGTGAGAACAATGGCTGGTTTCATACTGCTCCCTATCCTTATTAAAAAAGCAAAAATTTGATAAGCAACAACGAATAGGTAATCACTGGAATTGTTTGGCGCGGGCCCTCGCTTGTGCCACAATTATAACTATACCACCGCTTGACCAAAATGTCAAGCGCCGTGCGACGGGTATCATTTGCGCGGGTCCTCTTTTGTGTTCAAAAAATAATATGTTTAAAAATATTTTCAAAAAGGGTAGAAATTTTCGGAAGAATCATGTATAATAGCTGTTGGACTATTTTTTAGGAGGAGAACATTGATGAGTTTTGTTTCGAAAGAAAAAACTGCACCGGCAACCTGGAAAGTGACGGCGACCATTAGCGCCGAGGCGTTCGGCAAGCAGCTGGCCGTCACCGCCGCCAAAGAGTTGGAGAAGATCACGCTGCCGGGGTTCCGCAAAGGCAAGGCCCCCCGCGCAATGGTCGAAAAACGCTATGGGCAGGATGTGTTTTTTCAGGAAACCCTGGACGCCCTGCTGCCCGGTGCTGTGAGTGACGCGCTCAAAGAAGCTGAGCTGGAGCCGATTTTCCGTCCGGAGGGCTTGGAAGTGCCGGAAGCCGACCTGGAACAGGGTGTGGAATTCACCTTCACGGTGATTGTGCAGCCGGAGGTTTCGGTTGGCGAATATAGGGGACTCAAAGTGGAAGTGCCCGCCGCGGAAGTGACGCAGGAGGACATTGATGCGCGCGTGCACGAGTTGCAGCACCGCAATGCCCGGCAGGCAGAAGTGGACCCGCCCCGCCCCGCACAAGAGGGCGATATCGCTGTTATCGACTTTAAAGGCATGCTAGACGGCGTGGCATTTGAGGGCGGTACAGCCGAAAACCATGAGCTAACACTGGGTTCCGGGCAATTCATCCCCGGCTTCGAGGAGCAAGTGCTGGGCCGCACACCAGGCGAAAGCTTTGATGTGAACGTGCGTTTCCCCGAAACATATCACGCGGAAAACCTTGCGGGCAAGCCTGTGGTGTTCGAAGTGAAGCTTCACGAACTAAAGGCGGAGGAACTGCCGGAAGTGGACGACGACTTTGCGCAAGAAGTGGGCGAGGAATATAACACCGTGGAGGAGATGAAGGCGGGCATTGCCAAGGAGCTGGCCGAAAGCAAAACCCAGCAGGCCGCCGATGCCTTTGAACACGGGGTGCAAGATCAATTGGTTAACCTGCTGGAGGGCGAAGTGCCCGAAGCGCTGTTTGACCGGCGCGCCCAGCGCAACATCGAAATATTCCTGGATCGCATCCAGATCCCGCTGGAACGCTATCTGGAAATTATGGGTGAAGACGAAGAAGCCTTTGCGGCCCGGATGAAGGCGCAAAGCGTTGCGCAGGTAAAGCTGGAACTGGCGCTTGAAACCATCGCGGACAAAGAAGCGATTGTGCCGGAGGAAGACGAAATCGAAGCGGAATACCAGCGCTTGGCGGAGGAATACAAGGTGGAACTGGCCCGCGCCAAATTCGCAGTGCCACAGGACGAAATCGTCAAAGGCTTGCAACGCGAAAAAGCTTTGCAGTTGGTGCAAAAAGCCGCCGAAAAAACCGCGCCGCAAGAATAACGCGCCGCGCGCCTGCCCATACTTGCGTCAGTACGCACAGGTTTTTGCGTTCGACTTAGGCGGTATGAAAAGCGCCAGTACGCACAGGTTTTTGCGTTCGGCTTAGGCGGTATGAAAAGCGTCAGTACGCACAGATTTTTGTATTTAACTTAGGAGGTATTTAAAACTATGTCATTGGTTCCGATGGTGATTGAACAGACCGGGCGCGGGGAGCGCTCGTTCGATATCTTTTCGCGGCTGCTCAACGAGCGCATTGTTATGCTTAGTGATGAAGTGAACGATGTGACGGCCAGCCTGGTGGTGGCACAAATGCTGCACCTCGAAGCGGAGGACCCCGAGAAAGACATCAGCTTTTATATCAACAGCCCCGGCGGCTCGGTGAGCGCGGGGCTGGCGATCTTCGACACGATGAATTATATCAAGTGCGACGTGAGCACCATTTGCATGGGCATGGCGGCCTCGATGGGCGCGTTTTTGCTGGCGGCGGGGGCCAAGGGCAAGCGCCTGGCTTTGCCCAACAGCGAAATTATGATTCACCAACCCAGCGGCGGCGCCCAGGGGCAGGCCAGCGATATCAAAATCACGGCGGAGCATATTCTGCGCACGCGGGCGCGGCTCAACCAGATTTTGGCCGAGCGCACCGGTCAAGCTCTGGAGGTGATTGAGCGGGACACCGACCGCGACAACTGGCTCAGTGCCGAAGAGGCCCAAAAATACGGCCTTGTAGACAAAATTTTGACAAAGCGTTAGGAGTCGGGCCCATGCCAAAAGACCAATTCCGCGAGGATATGCAGCAACCGGTGTTGTGCTCCTTTTGCGGCAAATCACAGGCGCAGATTGATAAGCTCATTGCGGGGCCCGGCGTGTTCATCTGCAACGAATGCGTAGAGCTTTGCGTAGATATTTTGGAGGAGGAGCGAGGCGGCGAGTCTTCGACGGAACCGCTGCATCCTTCGTTTTATAGCCGACTGCTCACGCCCGGCGAGCTTAAGCGCAAGCTAGACGACTTCGTGGTTGGCCAGGATTCGGCAAAAATCGCGTTGAGCGTGGCGGTGTATAACCATTATAAGCGCATTGCCCACCGGGCGGAACGCACCAGCCGGGTCGAAATTCAAAAGAGCAATGTGCTGCTGCTTGGCCCTACGGGCGTGGGCAAAACCATGCTGGCGCAAACCTTGGCCCGTATTTTGGATGTGCCCTTCGCGATTGCCGACGCCACTACGCTCACAGAAGCGGGCTATGTGGGGGAGGACGTGGAAAACATCCTTCTGCGGCTGATTCAAGCGGCGGACCACGACATTGAGCGTGCGGAACAGGGCATTATCTATATTGACGAAATCGACAAAATTGCCCGCAAGAGCGAGAACCCCTCCATCACGCGCGACGTGAGCGGCGAAGGGGTGCAGCAGGCGTTGCTAAAAATTCTTGAGGGCACAGTGGCCAATGTGCCGCCCCGCGGCGGCCGCAAACACCCGGGCGACGAATTTTTACAGATTGACACCAGCAATATTCTTTTCATCTGCGGCGGTGCCTTCGCGGGCATTGAGCAGGTGATTGAACACCGCGTGGGCGGCAGCAGCATGGGCTTTGGCGCGCAAATCAAAGATAAGGCCAAGGATAAATACGACAAGCTGATTTCGCAGGCGATTCACCAGGACCTGGTGCGCTTTGGGATTATCCCCGAGCTGGTGGGGCGCATGCCGGTTATTGCCACCCTCGAGGAGCTGGACGAAAACGCGCTGGTGCGCATCCTCAGCGAGCCGCGCAACGCGCTGGTGCGGCAATATAAGCAGCTGTTTGCCTACGACGACGTGGAGCTGGAAATTGAGCGGGAGGCCCTGATGGCCATTGCCAGCCAGACCCTCG
The DNA here is from genome assembly GCA_031283835.1 of Oscillospiraceae bacterium. Lineage (GTDB taxonomy): Bacteria > Bacillota > Clostridia > Oscillospirales > Acutalibacteraceae > WRMQ01. The sequence continues at coordinate 2,430 of JAITBA010000194.1, read as the reverse complement.
AAAAAGGCACTGGCGCGCGCGGCCTGCGTTCTGTGCTTGAGGCGCTGCTGCAGCCGCTGATGTACACTATCCCGTCCGACCCCACAATTGAGCGTGTGGTGATTACCGCCGCGTGCGTGGCCGACGGCGCCCAGCCGCAGGTGGAACGCAACCCGGCGCGGATGAAGCGCAGAGCGGTTTAGAATCTGTGTGCGTGCAGGTTTTTGGTTGTGAAGCAATATGCAAGAACAGACCTCCCCAGAAACCAGGGGTGAGCGGATTTGCGAGGAGGTCTAACAGTAAACAAATCAAGGAGGACATTGCGATGAACTACACCCATGAAGTTGAGAACATGTGCCCGGTGGCCAAGGGGCCGCACCACGGGCCCGCACCAATCCCCGAAGAAGGACGGTGGGTGAAGGCCTACGAAATCAAAGATATTAGCGGACTGAGCCACGGCATAGGCTGGTGCGCGCCGCAGCAGGGTTGCTGCAAGCTCACGCTCAACGTGAAGGACGGCATTGTGCAAGAAGCCCTAGTAGAAACCGTGGGCTGCAGCGGCATGACCCACAGCGCCGCCATGGCCGCAGAGATTCTGCCCGGCAAAACCCTGCTCGAAATGCTGAACACCGACCTTGTGTGCGACGCTATCAACGTGGCCGCGCGCGAGATTTTTCAGCAGTTTGCCTACGGCCGCACCCAAAGCGCCTTCAGCGAAGACGGCCTGCCCGTTGGCGCGGGCATGGAAGACCTGGGCAAGGGCCTGCGCAGCCAGGTGGGCACCATGTATTCCACCAAAAAAAAGGGCGTGCGCTACATGGAAATGGCCGAAGGCTATGTGACCCGCATGGGGCTAGACAAAGGCGACCAGGTAATCGGCTATGAATTCATCAAACTGGGCAAGTTCCTGGAAGATATACGCCACGGAGTCACCCCCGACGAAGCCCTGAAAAAAAACACCGGCAGCTATGGCCGTTTTGCCGAAGCCGCAAAGTACATTGACCCGCGCGAGGAATAAGGGACGAGTCGCGGCGTTGGATTTGGCCGCGAGGTTGCGCAACAGCCGGTTTGCGGCATTGGCAAGCCTTGGCAATTTGGCAGCCGCAGGCAAAGGCGCCGCCCAACCGGGTTGCGCCCCGCAAAACCCGCGTCCCTGATTTTTATGAAAAAGGAGAGAGTATAGTATGGCAAACGATGTGATTTTTGAAGGGAAAGAGCGCCGGCTAAAAAAGATTGAAGCGGTGCTGAAAGAAACCGGGCTGGCCAGCCTCGAGGAAGCCCGTGACCTGACGCTTGCGGCGGGCATCAACGTGGAGGAAATTGTGAAGGGTGTGCAGCCAATCGCGTTCGAAAACGCGGTTTGGGCCTACACCTTGGGCGTAGCCATTGCACTAAAAGAGGGCGTAACCAAGGCCGCGCCGGCGGCGGCGACCATCGGCAAGGGTCTGCAGGCCTTCACCATCCCCGGTTCTGTGGCGGAGCAGCGCAAGGTGGGCCTGGGTCACGGCAACCTTGGCGCCATGCTGCTAGACGAAAAGACGAGCTGCTTTGCGTTTTTGGCCGGGCACGAAAGCTTTGCCGCGGCAGAAGGCGCGATTGGCATTGCGAAGACAGCAAACAAAGTACGCGCGCAACCGCTGCAGGTCATCCTCAACGGCCTGGGCAAAGACGCCGCAATGATTATCAGCCGTATCAACGGCTTCACCTATGTGAAGACGGATTACGATTTTTTCAACGACGAGCTGCATGTTGCCGAAACCACCGCATATTCCGACGGCGAACGCGCCAAAGTGCGCTGCTACGGTGCGAACGACGTGCTGGAAGGCGTGGCGATTATGAAGAGCGAAGGCGTGGATGTGAGCATCACCGGCAACAGCACCAACCCCACCCGCTTCCAGCACCTGGTGGCCGGAACCTATAAAAAATGGGCACTCGAGAACAGCAAACCATACTTTAGCGTGGCCAGCGGCGGCGGCACCGGCCGCACCCTGCACCCCGACAACATGGGCGCAGGCCCCGCAAGCTATGGATTCACCGACAGCCTGGGCCGCATGCATGGCGACGCGCAATTTGCGGGCAGCAGCAGCGTGCCCGCCCATGTGGAAATGATGGGTCTGATTGGCATGGGCAACAACCCCATGGTTGGGGCGACGGTGGCGTGTGCCGTGGCGGTGGAGCAAGCGGGGAAATAGGCATCGCCGAATCATATAGCGGTTCCACACGACACGAAGCATTTTATTTGCAGCCTTTTTAGCCCGTGCAAATTCAACGCAAATGCCATATCGAACTGCTATAGACTCCCGGTCTAACGAACGCCGGGAGTCTGTTTTTGTTTGCGCGGGCAACGATTTTTTTCGCTTATGGGCTTGACTTTGCTTGCAAAATGTGATATCATACCAATCATATTAATATACTATGGTTGCTGCGAATTGTGTGCTGCCTGCGCACCAT
>JAITBA010000173.1 GCA_031283835.1 Oscillospiraceae bacterium | reverse complement strand
AACACGTCATTGGTGGGGTTCATCAGGCGGGAGTAGATGTTGCCGGGCTCGGAGAGGGCAAAGCGCCCCGCCGCCGAAGCGGAGCTGGGGAACACATAGCTGGTGGTGGCATAGATGGGCACTGCGCGCGCGTCGGTGGCGCTGTCGGGGCTTTCTTGCCCCACGTGCAGGGCGAGGGTTTCGAATTTGTAGGTGCTCATGTTGAAATCTCCTTTTCATATATGTATAATATGATTATATCACGGGGAAAGAATCTTGTCAAGCGATTTTTTTAAAAAAATTTTTGGCTTTTGATATTCTGGCAGGCGGATTCGTGGGTTGTTTTTTAATTTTCGCCGCAGTTCCCCTCGCGTTCGACGCGCTTTTTATTTTTGCTGTGTTATGATATAACAGCACAAAAAAACAAAAGGACAAGCTGCCCGAAAGGAGAAAATCAATGCCTGTGGAACTGCGATATGAAAAATGCTGCCTGACGGCGCTGTTAAGCGGGGAAATTGACCACCACAGCGCCGCGTTTTTGCGCGGAGAAATTGACGCGGCGCTGGCACGGCTGCACCCGCCGTTGCTGTGCCTGGATTTTGACGGGGTGACCTTTATGGATAGCTCCGCCGTGGGGCTGGTGATGGGGCGCTACAAATATCTGCGCGGCTTTGACGGCGCGCTGGAAGTGGTGAACCTTTCGCCCGCCGCCTACCGCATGATGCGGCTTTCGAACCTGCAAAGCCTTGCCAAACTCGCACAAAAACAGCCGGAAAAAAGGGAGAAGGTGCAACCATGAGCAAAACGAAACATACGCTGCTGAACCAGATGAAGTTGGAGCTGGACAGTCACTCGGTGAACGAAAGCTTTGCGCGGGCGGCGGTGGCGGCCTTTGCCGCGCAGCTGGATCCTACCGTGGAGGAGCTGACCGAAATCAAAACCGCCGTGAGCGAGGCCGTGACCAATTGCATTGTGCACGGCTACCCCGCGTGCTGCGGCAAAATCACCATTTGGGCGGGGATTTATCATGGAGGGCAGTTTCGGGTGTGGGTGAAGGACCGGGGCGTGGGCATTGCGGATATTGCACAGGCACGCCAGCCGTTGTTTACTACCCTGAGCGAAGAGCGCGCGGGCCTTGGCTTTGCGGTGATGGAAAGCTTTATGGACCGGATCAAAGTGCGCTCAAAGCCGGGCGGCGGCACCACCGTGACCCTCGAAAAAGAAATCCGGGGCCGGGCCCAATGATAGCGGAACGCAACAAAACAAGAGATGCCTTTATCGAAAGCAATATGGGGCTGGTATATGCCTGCGCAAAAAAGCTGCAGGGGCGCGGCACGGAATTTGAAGACCTGGTGCAGGCGGGCTGCGTGGGGCTTATCAAGGCGGCCGACGGGTTTGACGCTTTGCGCGGGCTGGCGTTTTCGACCTATGCTGTGCCGGTGATTTTTGGGGAGATCAAGCGCTTGTTCCGCGAGGGCGGCGCCATGAAGGTTGGCCGCACAACCAAGGAGCGCACGCGGGAGTTGCTCAGGTTGAAGGAGACGTTGGCAGACAGCTTGGGGCGCGAGCCCGGCGTGAGCGAACTGGCTGCCAAGGCGGGCCTGGAGGTTTCGGAGACGGCCATGCTGCTGGGCAGCGCCATGCCGGTGCTTTCCTTCACGGCGGCGGACGAGGGCGGCAAGCCCGAATGGGATGTGCCGGTGGAATCGCGGGCCGGCGAAATTGCCGACAAAATTGCGCTGGGGCAGGTGATGGACACCCTGGACGAGCGCGATCGCCGCCTGGTGGAATGCCGCTACTTCCGCGCCATGACCCAAAGCCGCACCGCCGACTTGCTTGGCATGACCCAAGTGCAGGTGTCGCGCCGCGAAAAAGAGGTGCTCAAGCAATTGCGCGGGCTGCTGGGGCGTTGATTCGGTCGCTGTCCTCATCAAAAGGCCGCGGACCTAGTCTTCGATGGCGGCTTTGTGTGTGTTCACTTCGCGGAAGAATGCCGGGTCAAACTTGGGCTGGCGGTCATAGGTATAGATGCCGTTGCGCTCCTGTTCCACGTCGGTCAGCTGGGTGTAGCAGAAGCCAAACATCTGTGGGTGGGCCAGCAGCGCGGTGGTCAGGCCGGCGTAGCGCGCTTTGAACGCGTCTTCGCTCTTCGGGCCTTCGCCGTAGCCCCAACCCTCGCCCACCGCCCAGCCAATGCCGCCGTATTCGCTAACGAACATGGGTTGGCCTTTGTAGCCCCAATGGCGGTTGCTGTCGAAGAAACACGGTTTGTCTGCCAAAAAATCCGCATAGTGCGCGGCAAACCTGGCGGGGTCCTGCTCATAATCGTGCGTGCAAAAAATATCTGTGTCGGTGTGTTCGTACCCGCTGGTGTCGATGCAGGGGCGGTCAGGGTCCAACAATTTTGTCATCTGATAAACCACGTGAATGTTGTCGTCGTGTTGGCCGCCCCGGGTTTCGTTGTGGGGGCACCAGCCCACGATGGCCGGGTGGTTGCGGTCACGTGCCACGGCTTCGCACCATTGGGGCAAAAATTTGCCCAGCTGGCGCGGATCGCCGGTGTTGCTGCCCCAGTCGGGGAACTCGCCCCAGCACAGGTAGCCCAGCGTATCGGCGTAGTAAAGAAACAGCGGCTCAAAAACTTTCTCGTGCAGCCGCGCGCCGTTAAAGCCCGCGGCCATGCTCAACTCAATGTCGTTTTTGAGGGCCTGTGCCGCAGGCGCCGTATAAATCCCGTCGGGATAAAAGCCTTGGTCAAGAACCAGCCGCTGGAACACGCTCTTGCCGTTGATTAAAAATTTCATTCCGTCTAGCCGCACGCTGCGCAGGCCAAAGTAGCTCTTTATGCTGTCTTCGTTGAACGTGAGCTCCAGGTCATAAAGCCCGCCCTTGCCCACTTCCCACAGGTGGGCTTCGGCCAGGGGCAGGGTGAGCCGCACGGCGTTGCCGCTGTTTTGCGCGGCCGCACAGCCAACTTCTTTGCCTTGCCAAAAGGCTCTGGCTTTTAGCTCACCCTGCCCCGCCACATGGGCCCGCAGGTGCAGGCACTGGTTTTCCGGGTCGGGCTGATACACCGCCGAGAGGATATATGCTTGCGGCAAAAACTCCAGCCACACGGTCTGCCAAATCCCTGTGGTGCGGGTGTAGGAGCAGCCGTAGGATTCGAAGCGCTCGCTTTGTTTGCCCGAGAAAGTGAGCGGGTCACGGGTGTTATCTTGGCAGCGCACCGTGAGGGTGTTTTGGCCCGGGCGCAGGCACGTCGTAATATCAAACGCAAAGGAAGTGTAACCGCCCGTGTGCGCGCCGGCCTCGTTGCCGTTGATATAGACGGTTGTTTCGTAATCTGCCGCGCCAAAGTGCAGAGCCACGCGGCCCGCCAGCTGTTGCGCTGTTACGTCGATTTCTCTGCGATACCACACGGCGGGCAAAAAATCTGTGCAGCCGACGCCCGAAAGCGCACTTTCGGGGCAGAACGGCACAAGGATGGTTTTGTCGAACCTATCCGCCGGGGCTTTGTGCAGGCCGCGCGCGTGCCCGCTGTCGCCAAAGTCGATGCAAAACTGCCACGGGCCATTGAGGTTTTGCCAACTGCTGCGCTGCCACTGCGGGTTTGGGTGTTCTGGGCGGGGGATTATCCGCATAAAAATTCTCCTTTTGTGCCGCAAATTTTTGTTGCAACAAGTGT
>JAITBA010000153.1 GCA_031283835.1 Oscillospiraceae bacterium | reverse complement strand
GTGCGTTTTTTAAAAAGCCTTAGCAATGTGTGCGGTGTTGCGGCAGCCGGCCTCGCGATAGAGCCGCCCCCGCCGTGCCCCGTCACTCCAGCAGCGCCGCCGTTTCTGTTGCGGGCAAGTGCTCCACTTCCCGCAGCTTGCGCTTCATCGCGGTGGTGCGTGTGCCCACAAGATTGTCCAGCTCGCTGTCGGCCTTGCGAATTTTTTCTTGCGCGCTTTGCAGCGCCAACGAAAACGTTTCAAACTCCGTTTTTACTGCGCCCAGCACCTTCCACACCTCCACCGAGCGCCGCTCGATAGCCAGCGTTTTAAAGCCCATTTGCAGTGCGTTTAAAAATGCCGAAAGCGTCGTCGGCCCCGTGATGGTCACTTTCCAATCCTGGTGCAAGCCCTCAAAAAACGCGGCGTTCTGCGCCACTTCCGCATACAGCCCCTCCGTGGGCAAAAACAGCACGGCAAAATCTGTGGTGCGCGGCACATCAATATATTTTTCGTGAATACCTTTTGCAAACAGACGCAGTTTGGCAAACAGGCCTTTTCGTGCTTCGTCAATCAGCGCTTTGTCGCCCGCGTCGTAGCCCAGCAGCAGGCGCTCATAATCCTCCGCGGGGAACTTGGAATCCATTGGCAGCAGCACTGTTTCGCCGGGTGTCTGCCCCGGCAGCCGCAGCGCAAATTCCACCCGCTCCTGCGACCCCGCCTTGATGGCCGCGTTTTTTTCGTATTGCCCCGGCCCCAGCATCTGATCCAAAATGCGCTCCAGCTGCACCTCGCCAAAGGTGCCGCGGATTTTTACGTTGGTCAGCGCCTTCTTTAGTCCGCCCACGTCCGTCGCCAGGCTCTGCATTTCGCCCAGCCCCCGCTGCACCTGCTCCAGGTGCGTGCTCACCGAGCGAAACGACTCCGAAAGCCTTTCGTTGAGCGTCTTTGTCAGCCGCTCATCCACGGTTTTGCGCATTTGCTCCAGCTTTTCGTTGTTGCGCACGCGCAGGGTTTCCATTTCGCGGGCTATTTCGCCGCGCTGCAGCGCCTGCTGCTGGTTCTGCTCCTGCCGCGCCCGCAAAAATTCGTCACCAATATAGCGCTGCAACCCGTCGATCTTTTGCGACGCGTCCTGCGTCCGGCGCAACTGCCGATACACCAATCCCACGCCCGCCGCCGCCGCCAGCGCAAACAAAAACGCCAAACCCGAAAAAATTTCTTCCATAGCAATCGTGTGTTCTTTCTTAAAAAAATAATATAGCCTGCACCGTTTTGGTTTTTTGCCGCTTTTGAGCGGGTTTTTGGTATTGCAAGAAAATGGAACGCGGCAACGCAAAAATCGCGCCAAAAGAGCCTCACGCGTCCAGCGCCTTCACATATTCCCTTGCCAGCGCCGTGATTTCGTCAAAACGCCCGGCCGCCACCAGGGTTTTATCCACCAGGTTGCCGCCCACGCCAAAGCCCTCGGCGCCTGCGCGCAAAAACGCCGGAATATTTTTCTCGTTCACGCCGCCCACAGCCAACAGCCGCAGGTGACGCAACGGCGCTTTTATCGCCTTGATGTAGCCTGCGCCCAGGCTCCCCGCCGGAAAAACCTTGATGAAATCCGCGCCCCAGGCGTGGGCTTGCGCGCACTCCGTGGGGGTGAGGCAGCCGGGCAGCGACACCAGCCCCAGCGCCCGTGTTTCGCGAATGATCGTCTCCTCCGCGTGGGGCGAAATAATAAATTTTGCCCCGGCGTCACGGGCCAATCGCAGCTGTTGCAGATTCATCACCGTGCCCGCGCCCACGCGCGCCTTTGTGGGGTGCGCCGCGCCAATGGCCGCAATGGCATTGGCCGTGCCCTGCCAGCTGGTTGGCTCCTGCTGGTCAAACGTCACTTCAATCAACGAAATCCCACCGGCAATCAGCGCGCTTGCCAGCGGCACAATCTGCGCTTGGGGCAGCCCGCGCACAATGGCAATCAGCTTTTTCTCTTGTATTTCCTCGATGATTTTTTCTCTCATATCCATTTCCTATCTGCGGGGCTTGTTTAAAAAAATGCGGCGCAAGCAGGGCCGGCGAACAAAGCGTTAACCCAAGCCCAGCGCTTGGGGCAGCAGCGTGCCAATATAATCAGCAAACAGCAGCACCGCCACGCTCTTGAGGGTGCTCCAAACTTGCCCCGGCAGCGTGCGGAGCGCATCTGTCGGCAGGGGTCTATACGCCGGATCCGGCGGGAAAAAATTCGTTTTTTGTATCACGAAGGATTCCAGCGGCCGCACGGGGGCGGTCTCTGCCGGCGCGCCCGCGTCATAGGTGTACGCCTTGTATTCCAGCGTGTCGTCCTCGATCGCAACAACAGAATACACCGGCAGGTTGGGCTGCTCGGCAATTCTGGCCACCTCCAAAATGGGGGTAATGGCGCTTTTGTTCACCTGGTAACGCTTGGGGCCGGCGGTGTTGGGCAAAACATGCACCGCACCCGCGGGGTCCATATAAGCATCTTCGTAGTCGAGCGCCCCGGCCGGCAAATTGAGGCTGCCAATGGTGCCCGCAATTTGGTCATTTTTTACTGGTTGGCTGCGATAATACATATGGTCGTGCCCCGCCAGCACCAGGTCAATCCCCGTCTCGTCAATAATCGGCAGCAACAAGCGGCGCATGATGAGCGTGTCGGGCTTGTTGATATTTTTCCCCGCAGAATAAGCGGCACGGTGCATGAGCAAAATTTTCCACTTGGCGTCGCTCTGGTGCATGTCGTTCAACAGCCAGTTGCGCTGCTGCTGGCTCATTGGATACATGTCGTTTGTGTTGAGCACCGCAAAGTGCGCGTCGCCGTAATCGAACGAATAATACACCCCCGTCAGGTTCGAAAGAAAATTTTTCGGTTCCTTGAGCGTGAACATGTTGCGGAACCAGTTCCACTTCAGGTTTCCGTCGTGGTTGCCTGCCGCGGGCACCAGCGTGCCGCTCAAATGCGTGCCGGCAAACGCGTCAAAATACGTATCCCACTGGGCGTTGTCGCAGTCGTCCGTAAAATCCCCCAGGTTCACCGAGAAGGCGTTGTTTGTGCCCGCCGCGCGCAGCACTTGCGCGGCCGCGTCGTATTCCTCCCGCGTTTTGGCCTGCACGTCGGCAATCACCGCAAACGAAAACCCTGTGCCCGGCCCCGGGTCAACCGCAAACGTGCCCTGCACGCCCGCAATGTCATAGCTATAGGACCCCGGGGCCAGCCCTTCGGCAACCACGCGGTGGGCATAGCCTCCCTGAAATTCCTCGCTCGTGCCCACAAAGATCGTCCCGTTCACAAGCACTTCGCTGGGCGCGGGCACCGTCGTATACCAGTGGAACCCCTGCGCGCCTTTGCCAAAGAACGTGCTCACCACGCGGGTGGGTGTTGTGTCCGCCATCTGTGCGCCAATGTGAAAGCAGCCGCTTAGCAACGCCACGCACAAAACCGTCGCAAAAATTTTACGCTTCATTTTGCCGCCTTCCATGCAAAGTTAGAATACACCACCGTCTTGGTCAGCACAAACGTCACCGGGATATCGCCCGCGCCGCTCAGTGCGCCAACGCCTTTTGCTGTCAGCGTCACTGCCGCTGTTTCGGTTAGGCGCAGTTCTGTCAGGTGATCCGTTTCTTTGTCTGCCCGGGCAAAAAGCGTCAGCGCCGTCGGCTGCACCGCATAGCGGTCTGCCTGCAAGTATTCCTGCGCCTTCGCAAGCTCCGCCAAAATTGCCTTGTCGTCCGCGGGCGCAACCAACCGCGCAAGGGCTGCCGGCGCCAGCGTCGCGTCCGCTTGGTATTGTTTGTGCGCGTCTTCAATCGCTCGCTCGCCCAGTTGCTCCAGGACGCGTGCGCGCAGCTCCTCTTCCGTGGCGTTTTTCATCTCGATGTTGCGCCCCTCGGC
>JAITBA010000137.1 GCA_031283835.1 Oscillospiraceae bacterium | reverse complement strand
AGCCGCGTGGCGCTGCTGCGCGCAACGCCCCCGCCCACAACGCCCCCGCCCGCGCAAGAAGCCGACGACGTGCCGGCAGAAGAAAACCAGTCCCCCGCGCCGCTGGGGCAGCTTTCGGTGCTGTTTGAATCCTTCAGCACCATGTTCAACGGGCAAGTTCTTGAAGACTTGTTTGGTTTTGTGCTCGACTTGCTGAGCAAATTCTGGGACGCGGCAAATTTTTTGCAGAATATTTAATTTGCGCGTGCCGCAAGGGTTGGTTTTGTTGAACGCGGTTCTTTCGTGTTCCGGGATAAACTACGCAAACCGTGCGGATACGCTAAAAAAAGCTTGACACAGCGCTCAAAATAGGTTATACTTACTATATAAGTGCCATTGCGTTTTTCTTTATATGAAATCAGCGCCTGTTTTCGTTTATTTTTTTTGCTTTGCGCAAAAACAAGATATAGGAGGCTTTTTCATGGCCGAAAATCCGCTGGTTTTGACCTTTGACATGGGCACGCAGAGTGCCCGGGCGCTGTTGGTAGACGCGAAAGGCACCATTGTGGCCAAGGTGCAAAAAATCTATGACACGCCGTATATCTCGCGGCAACCTGGTTGGGCGGAGCAGCCCTCGGCGTTCTATTGGGATGCGCTGTGCGAGTGCGCCCAAAACCTGAAGGCACAAAACGAAAGCCTGTGGCCGCACATTATTGCCGTGACAACCAGCACGGTGCGTGACACTTGCCTGTGCCTGGACGACCGGCTGGAGCCGCTGCGCGATGCGATTCTGTGGCTGGACTGCCGGGAATCAAGCAATGACCGCGTGCCCGCGCTGCAGCGCATTTTTTTTGCGGCGGCAGGAAAAACCGACACCTGCAAGCTCCAGCGCCGCGTGAGCGCCTGCAACTGGATTGCCGAGCACGAACCGGAACTTTGGGCCAAAACCCACAAGTTTGTGTTCATTTCCACATGGCTAACCTATAAGTTGTGCGGCAACTTGATGGACGCCGTGCCCAGCACCGTGGGACACACCCCGATATCGATGAAAAACCGCACATGGATGAAGCCGAACGAACTGACGCGCCCCATTTTTGACGTGCGCGACGACCAGCTGTATCCACTGGTGGAGGCCGGAACGGTGTTTGGCAAAATCACGCCCGAGGCCGCCGCGCGCACGGGGATCCTCGCGGGGCTGCCGCTGGTGGCCTCCGGCAGCGACAAAGCCTGCGAAACGCTGGGTCTTGGTTGCCTGACCCCCGAAAAAGCGGCGTTGAGCTTTGGCACCACAGCCACCGTAGAAATCACCACGCCCGACTATGTGGAGCCGTTTCCACTCATCCCCCCCTACCCTTCTGTGCTGCCCAACGCCTACACGCCCGAGGTGGAAATTTATCGCGGCTACTGGCTCATCAGTTGGTTTAAGCGCGAATTCGCGTCGCTCGAAATTGCCCAGGCCAAAGAAACAGGCATGTCGCCCGAAAGCATTCTGAACCAAAAGCTGAGCGAGATCGCGCCCGGCTGCAACGGGCTTATGCTGCACCCCTACTTTACGCCGGGGCTTATCATGCCCCACGCGCGCGGCTCAATGATTGGCTTTGCCGACAACCACACGCGTATGCATTTTTATCGCGCTATCATTGAGGGCATTAACTTTGCGCTGATGGAAGGCCTGCACGGCATTGAAAAACGCAGCAAGCACAAGGTGGAGCGCATCTATGTGGCCGGCGGCGGCAGCCAGAGCCGCGAAATTTGCCAGATTACCGCCAACATGTTTGGCCTGCCCCTGGGCCGCATTCACACACACGAGGTGACGGGCGTCGGCGCCTCGATGACGGCCTTTGTTTCGCAGGGGGTGTTCAAAAATTTTGAAGAAGGCGTAGCCGCTATGGTGCACATGCAGGACGAATTTCTCCCCGACCCTGCGCAGCACATGCTGTATCAAAAACTCTACGAAGATGTTTTCCTCAAAGTCTTCGACCGCCTGGAACCTTTCTACTGCGCGATTGACGGCATCATGTCACGGCTATAATTTTTTGCGCAAAGCAAAGCGAAGCGAAACACCCCCGCAATCCGCAGGGGTGTTCTTTTGTTTTGGCCAACCCGCAAGCGGGCAGCTTAGGCCGCTTTTTTTAGTGCGCGCTCAAGCCAGACAGAGGCGATATCGACGGCGCTATAGAGACCGCGGCGCTCGCAACGCTGCACAATACGCTCCAGGGGGCTTGATTCGGGGTCGGTGCTCATGAGCCACACGTTGATTTTGTTGGCGACTTTGAGTGGCGCGGTGCCGTCGATGCCCGCAATTTCTCTGTTCCCGGCAATTTTTAGCATCACCACAAAGGGGTCGGCAAGCGATCCGTAATAAACAGTGTCGCCGCAGCGCACCAGAGGGTGCCCCTTATAATTCCAAAAGGGCGCTTCGGTTTTGGCTTCGGTTTCGGTCGGTTTTAGAGCGGCTTCCGGCATGGGTCAGGCCTCCTCTTTCTTTAAATATTCTCTCACCAGCGCCTGCAACAGCTCGTCGCGGTCGATACGGCGCACCAAGCCGCGGGCGTTGTTGTGCGTGGTGACGTAGGTAGGGTCCTCCGAGAGGAGGTAGCCCACGATCTGGCTGATGGGGTTGTAGCCTTTTTCGTCCAGCGCCTGGTAGACCAAGCGCAAAATCTGCCGCATTTCGTTTTCCGGTTCTTCTTTGATGGAGAACTGAATGGTATTATCGTTCAATGCTTTCCCTCCGTTGGATAAAACTCACTCTTCTATTATAAACGATAAGCCAAGATTTTTCAAGCCTTTTCCATGACTTTTTGCTTTTTATTTTTCGGCTTGCAAAAAATGACAAAAATGTAACCGTTTTATTCTTCGAAGACTCTTGCTTTTTTCGTCACAATGCTCTATAATATTTTTAGGGTAGTTTGCAATTAAGAGGAGGGGCTGCATTGGCGGGAGATCTGCATTGCCACACAAAATTGTCCATGGGTTCCATGGGGATTGACGAACTGATTATGCTGGCAAAAAAGCGCGGAATCTCCACCATTGCAATCACGGACCAGGATTGCCAGGCCGGGAATATCCGCGGAAAAATGATTGGCGAACGCCATGGCATCACCGTGGTGCCGGGGGTGGAGTTATCGTGCACCAACCCGCACAACGGCCGCGAACTGCACCTGCTGTGCTACCTGATTGAAAGCCGTGACCGGCTGGAAGGTTTGTGCCACGCCAATTTGCTTGCGCGAAAAAAAGCCGTGCAATATACTTTGCTCAAATTTATCAACCGCTTTGCCGTGTGCCCCGAGCTAGTACACGAGTGCGCCAAGGGTTCCACCTGCATCTATCCGCAGCACATGATGCGCGCGCTGATGGAGAGCGGGATGACCGACCGCATTTGCGGCGAAATTTATCAGGAATACTTCACGGAAGACAGCACAAAAAATATTCTGTTCCCCGCGCGCTTCCCTTCGCCCTTCGAGGTCTTGGAGGCGATTCACGCGGCCGGGGGCGTGGCCGTGCTGGCGCACCCGGGCAAAAACGAGGCCGTGGCAATGTTAGACAAGCTGATGAAAGCAGGGCTGGACGGCATTGAGGTGTTCCACAACGCCAACAGCCGTGAGCTGCAAAAGCAACTGCTCAGCATGGCCCAAGGCGAAAGCTTGTTGGTCACCGGCGGCAGCGATTTTCGTGGAATGTATGGCGACGGAAGCGTGACCCTCGGG
>JAITBA010000081.1 GCA_031283835.1 Oscillospiraceae bacterium | reverse complement strand
CAACCACGGTGAGTGTTGGAAACGCCTGCAGCAGGCGCGCAATTTTTTGGGGGTTCGAAAACCGAAACCGGGCGTCGCCCGCATGCAGCAACAAGGGCATGCCGCGCGCGGCAAGGGCGCCGTAGAGCGGGAACACAGCCGGGTCGTCGGCACAAAAGCGCTGAAAATCGGGGTGCAGTTTTGCCCCAACCATGCCTTGTGCCTGCGCAAAATCAAGCGCCGCGGTCACTTCTTGCGGCGCCATGGCCGGGTGCAACGCGCAAAGGGCGGCCCAGCCCAGGCGTGTTTTTGCATCGGCCAAAAACACATTGATACTGTGGGCCTGTGCGGGTGCGGTGGCCACCGAGCATAGCACGCACGCGGCAACGCCCGCGCGTTGGCAGGCGGCCTTGAGCTGCGCCAGACTCCCGTCGTAGGCCATGGGCAAATCATAAAACGCCCCAATGTTTTGCGCCGCCTTTGCCGCGATTTTATCCGGATAAAGATGTACATGGGCGTCGATGATCACGCTGGCTCTCCTTTTTGTGGAATTATTTGCTTATTTTTGGGGCGTTGTTGACCGTGTCGATGCCGGCCTGCTGCTGGATGGCGCCGACATAGTAGGTTTCGTCCTGCCGCTGGTAGAGCGTGATGATCATGGTTTTTGCGGGCTTGGCAGGTGTAATGTTCCATTCCGCGTCCACTTCAAAATCGTTGGTGGCAATATAATCCACCGTCAGCCGCACTTGGCTGGCGGTTTTTTTAATGTCGGTCACACGCGGGGTATAGATGGGCAGCGTGCCGGTGACGGGCACCAGGTAGTACTCGTGTTCCGCGTCCCACACAAAGTCGAATTCGTTGCCTTCCACGGTGAAATAATCTGGCGGCGAAACGTTGAACAGCTTCATATATTCCGCGTCCACGGTTTTTTTGTCGATTTGCAGGTTTAGGTTGTCGTTTTTGTCTTGCCGAAACTTTTGCGGGGTGTTGTTGCCGTCCTGGGTCAGGGACCACAGGCAAATGTCGAACAGCTGCGAAAAGTCATCCGCGCTGTCGGGGCTGTCGAAGGGGTCGGGGTCGTGCACGATGATTTTTGCCAAAAAGGTTTCAAAGAATACCCGCTCCTCTGGGTTGTTTAGTTGCTGCCGCACGCCGTTGGCCGCGGTGCGCACGAGCGAGACCGCCCCCACCACCGCCAGCACCACCAGCAGCATCCCCAGCGGGAATGCCCATTTATGGGCTCTTCTGTGCAATTCCATGTCGTTACCTCCTGATTTTTGCGCGTGTTGCAAATTTTTATCGTATTTGCCCGCTGCCAAAGATGAAATATTTGTAGCTGGTGAGATGCCGCAAGCCCAGGGGGCCGCGGGCATGGAGTTTTTGTGTGGCAATGCCGATTTCGGCTCCAAAGCCAAATTCGCCGCCGTCGGTGAAGCGGGTGCTGGCATTGACATAGACCGCCGCCGCGTCCACTTCTTTGCTAAAACGCATGGCCGCCGCGTAATCGTTTGTGACAATGCACTCGCTGTGCTTGGTGCTGTAGCGTGCAATGTGCGCCAGGGCTTCGCTGAGGTTTTGCACGATTTTTATGCTGAGAATCAGTTCGCCGTATTCGGTAGACCAGTCTTCTTTGGTGGCCGGCACGCCGCCGCACAGCGCAAGGGCTTGCGCGTCGCACCGCAGCTCCACCGGGTAGCTTGCCAGCCGCGCCGCCAACCGCGGCAAAAACGCGGGGGCAACGGCCGCGTTCACCAGCACGGTTTCGAGGGCGTTGCACACCGAAGGGCGGCTGCACTTGGCGTTTTCGACAATGTTGAGGGCCATGAGAAGATCGGCCGCGCTGTCGATGTAGGCGTGGCACACGCCCGCGCCGGTTTCGATTACGGGGACGCTGGCCTGCGACACCACCGCCCGGATTAGACCCGCCCCGCCCCGGGGAATCAGCACATCCAAAAGGCCGCGGGCCTGCATGAGCGCCAGCGCGCTTTCGCGCGAAGTGTCCTCCACCAGCTGCACACAGTCTTTTGGCAAGCCCACGGCGGCGATGGCACCGCGCAAGGCGTTGGCAATGGCCGTGTTGGTGCGAATTGCTTCTTTGCCGCCGCGCAGAATCACCGCGTTGCCGCTCTTGAGGCACAGAGCCGCCGCGTCGGCGGTCACATTGGGCCGGGATTCGAAGATGACACCGACAACGCCCAACGGCACACTCACCTGCTGCATTTGCAGCCCGTTGGGGCGCGTGCCGCCGCCCAGCACTTTGCCCAGAGGATCTTCCTCCGCGCCAATGTTGGATATGCCCTGCCGCATGTCCGTCACCCGTTCCGGCGTCAGCCGCAGCCGGTCTTGCAGCGATTGTGTCATGTTATTTTTGCGTGCGCACGCCAGGTCTTCTTCGTTTGCCGCGAGGATGTTGGCCTGCCCGGCCTCGAGCGCCTGCGCCATAGCAAAAAGCGCCGCGTTGCGCTGCCCGCCGTCGCTGAGACTCAGCACCTGTGCGGCTTTTTTTGCGCGCAGACCCATGGATTCAATGGTCATAAAATCTCCCTTTTTGTGCAAACGTGTTCGTCAAAAAAACGCAGGCTATTGTTTTTTGAACCATGTGCCCGCCTGACGGCCATCCATGAGCAAATATAAATCTTCGGGGCGGTCGCCGGGGAGAATGACCGCATTGATGCCGGCGGCAGTGGCAAGCTGCGCGGCCACCAGCTTGGTGTGCATGCCGCCGGTGCCGCGGCTGCTGCCGCTGCCACCGCCCAGGGCGAGGACTTCGGGCGTGACGCGGGGCACCACAGAGATGCGCGCGGCGGAGGGATCCTCGGCGGGGTTGGCCGTATAAAGGCCGTCTGTATCGGTGAGAAACACGAGCAAATCGGCGCCGATGAGCCGCGCCACCATGGCCGAAAGGTTATCGTTGTCGCCAAAGTTCATGCCTTCCAATTCTTCGGTCGAAACACTGTCGTTTTCGTTGACAATGGGGATTGCGCCCAGTTCCAGCAGCTTGCTGAAGGTGTTGAGCAGGTTGGTGCGGCGCGGCTCGTTTTCGAGGTCGCCCCGGGTGAGCAGCAGCTGCCCCACCGTGTTGCCATATTCGCCGAAGACTTTGTCGTATAGGAACATCAGCTCGCACTGCCCCACGGCGGCGGCGGCCTGCCTGCCGGGCATATCTTTTGGGCGGGCGGGCAGGCGCAGGTTGTTTTGCCCCACGGCCACTGCGCCGGAGCTAACCAGCACAACCTCGCGCCCGGCGTTGCGCAGATCGCTGAGCACGGCGGCCAAACGGCCGATAATGCGCAGATTGGTTTTGCCGGTTTGGTGTGTTAGGGTGGAAGTGCCCACCTTCACCACAATGCGCTTGGCTTCTTTAATGCTCATATATTTTTCTCCTAGCGGGATTCTTGCCGCCGCTGCGGGGCGCAAAGCCGGCAGCGTGCTAATATTTTAGGGTTAGGCGTTCTTCTTCGGGGTCGCAAAAAATGAACTCGCTGCCGCCAAAGGTGATGCATTGGCCGTGAGAAAGCGGCGCACGATCCTTCACGGGCAGGCCGTCGAGCTTTGTGCCATACTGGGAACCGGTATCCATGAGCACCCAGCCTTCGCGGCGGCGCGCAATGACCGCGTGCAGGCGTGAAACGGAGGGGTAGTTGAGCACCACATCGCAGTTGTGGCGGCGGCCGATGGAGTTTTCGAACCGAGGCAGCGGGTGTTTGTCGTGGTTCACCGCATTGAGCAAATAAACTTCGGGTGGTTTGGTTTTGCCGCGGCGCAGCAGGCACACCGTGCACAGCACAACCACCAGCACACCCAGCGCAGGCAGCGCAAAGCGGTTGATTTCGATGAATAAATCGGCCATGCGCGCCGCCCTTTCGTTGGTCAAATATGTTTTTTTTGAAGAACCGCGCGCGTCAATTCATCTCGATGCGCCGTTCTAGCCGGCGGATGCCGGTAAGATCCAGTTCCCGCAGGTGGGGTTCGAAGAAGATGCCCGGCGCGCGGCCAGAAGGGTATAGCTCCTTGAGCGGGAGCAGCGTGAAGGCGCGCTGCAGCAGGCGCGGGTGCGGGAGCGAAAGCTCGAAGCTCTCGCTTTTTATCCCTTCGTAGAGCAGCAGATCTAAGTCGATGGGCCGGGCGGCGTTTTTGTGCGTGCGCACGCGGCCCATGGCGGCTTCGACGCCAAGACACGCCCCCAGCAACGCCATGGGCGACATCGTAGTTTCGAGTAGTACCGCCATGTTGTGGTATTCTTCTTGCGCGTCCTCTGTGGGCGCGCCCTCGGGCGGAGAGACAAAAATGGAGGAAATTCTTTTGATAGTGCTGCCCGGCAAGCGGCTGAGCGCTTGCACTGCCTGCAGCAAATTTTCGTTTTTTTTGCCCAGGTTGCTGCCCAGGCCAACCACCGCTTCACTCATTGCGCGCCATCCCTTTCACAAGTTGTCTCAAACACAATATCTGCCACCGGGCGCGCAATGGGCGCGTCGGGCTTGTGCACCCGCAGCGTTAGCCGCATCACCGCCGGAAAAGCCTCCATCACCGCTTGCGCCGTCACTTGCGCCGCCCGTTCGATGAGCCGGCAGGTTTGTGCGTCAAACGCCGCCGCCGCCGTTTTGATCACCTGGGCGTAGTTCACCGTGCTGTGCAGCTCGTCGCTTTGCCGGGCATTTGCCGCGTCAAATTGCAGCACGAGATCGAGCAAAAACACCTGCCCGTCGCGCTGCTCCTCGGGGTTGACCCCATGGCGGGCGAACACTTCCAGCCCTTCGATGCGAATTTTGTCCATTTGTGTTCTCTTTTCTCCTTGCGCACGGCAATGGGTTCTATCTTATTATTATACCGATTTTGAATGGAAATGTCAATCACAAATTAGCGGGGCACGAATGAAAAAAACCTGCCATCAATCACACGTTTTTTTTGGGAAAATGAAAGCCCCTGCTATCAATTAGCAGGGGGCGGCGTTTTTGAGGAGGGCTATTAGGGCGTGTTGACACTAACGCTCAACGCCCATCTTCTGGCGGATTTTCCGCCGTTCTGCGTTATTTTTTTTGTAATACGAAAGTATGACTGCAAAAAAATTGCCTTGCCCGACAAAAAATCCGCTCAAAATCTGGACATTTCGGATAGTGTCAACACGCCCTAATTGCCAGAGGTTTTCAGGGCGGCGGCGCGTCTTTCAGCTTCTTCGTCTTCGCGCTGAATCCTATCGGCACAATACCTTATGGTTGAAGCCAGATTAGCCATTTGTTGCTTTGTTCGGCTTATCTCACCTTTCAGCGTGGCAAGCCTTTTAAGAAACGTGTCCGCGGCTTGCCCTTTCCAAGCCATGCGAACATCCTGCTCCATTGCCGTTAGCTGATTGACCTGCGAACCAAGTCTGTCAGCATCATCGGCAATGGAATTTGCCTGTGAAATGACCTTTGAGTGATTTATCCTGAATCCCATTTCAACATGCCTCCTTCCTCCTTAGATTAGTATTAGCTTCGCACCGGCTGTAACGCCAAGTTGCTGGAAACTACAATCTGTTCTCAACGCCTTTCCATCGCTTTCATCAAGCAAGGATATATTGGAAAGGACGTTGGAAACACCATACTCTGAAACCAAGATATTTACCATCAGTTGGACAACATCGCGAACCGCCATAGTCGCAGGGATTAGAAAATCATGGTTTTGGCTGATTGCCGGAATGTTTACTGTAACAGGTATTTTCCCCATTGGTTTCACCACCTTATCTTTGTGTTTTTATCTTCTTGGCAAAAATATATTTCTGCGTTTTTTACATCGTGAATGAGCGGGAAATTCTCAATTTTACTGCGGGATTCATCGTAACTCTTTGGGAACACGACATAATTAACTGCATTTACAATTAAGTCTGTGAACAATCGGTCATTGCTCTTTTCGCCTAAATCATTCTGCACGTTGAAGCCACAGATAAAACACATTTTATATTTTGGCAAGTCTATGTAACGAGTGATTTTCCGCATCACATCGGCTTGCTCATCGGATAACATATCAAAGAATGCGCCAAAATCTGAAAGGATTATAAATATCTCACCGAAGCCAGCGGAATCATCATCTAACCGGGAATTTAACTCCGGCTTTAATAATGCAAGCAATGCATCCAGCTCATCGGAACCTCGAATATAACGGACACCACCGACGGAAGTTATGTCAGAAAATACCCCGCTTGCATCGTCAACGAAGAACACCTTTCGATTTTCGTGTTTCAATATCCACGCAGTTAGCTTTTTGTAATAATTGTTCAACGATTCATTTTCGTTAGCGCAAACAACGCATTTAAAATGGTCTTCCAAGTTTATGCCGTAAAGCGATGCCCCGGTAGGGGATTTGCCAAGTACAAGAGTGTTGCCGTCATCGCTGACAATATCGGGTGGCGTAGTTTTTATCGTATATGTATAGCTAATCGTTGATGTTTCCGAATAATCCTCATCGCTGCCGACAAAATCATCGGCAAGAGCGAGAGGTACTGTTCCGGTCCAGCCCTCAGCAATTTGGACATATGTATCATACATCAAAGTGACGCGCTCTGATTCTGATTCGCCGTCAAGCGCCAACGCAACTTGAAACTCAACGACCTCCTTGTCAATAACGGTTATCCCGCGCCCCTTTATATCTTCCGGCGTAATGGGAGGACGAAGGTTGAGAACATCAAAATAGTTGCCGGGGTCGTTCATTTTTAGCATGAAATATGTGGAGATGTGTTCGGCGACCTTATAATAAATCGCATTGCGAGTATTCCCGGTAATCACAAAATAAACACCGTACGTTTTACCTGCACTGATGATCCCAAAAAACCGCTCTGATAAATCCATGTGTTTTTCATGGAAAGGCGCGAAATTGTCAATCAACACCAAAACCGCCGGGATGCGCTGTTTCCCTGTTGCGTGGTAATCTACAAATGTTCCGCAATTGCTCGCCGCAAAAATGCGTTTTCTTTCGTCAATTATCGATTGCAGCGTATCAGCAAGGGCGGCGATTTTGCCTTCGTTGTCCTCAAACACAACATCACCAACGTGAGGCAAGGCGTTCAAATATCCAAGACTGCGACCGCCAAAATCCATAGCGTAAATGGTAAGCTCATCAGGTGTATAGGAATAGTCGCATACGAGCGAATAGATCAGCGTTTGTAAGAAAGTCGTTTTTCCGGTCCCGCTTGCCCCATAAATGCCCAAATGTCCTGTTTGGGCAAAATCAATCGCTAACGGTCTTTGTTCTTGAACGCGCACGAAATCAGTCAGCGCGACGGTTGCTTTGAGTATGGTTTTCGCTTCGGTTTGCAAGCTGTCAAGGGCAATGCGTTCCGGCAGCATATCTTTCCACAACGGCTTAACAAACAGGTTTTTGTCCGTACCGAGAGTGATGAGGCTTGCAACGACCGCTTCAAGCTGGGTCTTGTCGGTTTTGTTTGCGGAAAAATCTATTTTTGCGCTATGAATGGGTGTTGCAGTGCTGTCGGTCATTTGAACCGTTATCTCGTCATCGGGCAAATAAGTTTTTGTCGGCACATAATCCGCTCCGCTATATCCCGATTGAACACATTCGTATACTTCATCATAGCCTACTTGCACATAGCATCTGCCCGGATTCTTAATAAGCGCGGAATCGGGTTTGTTTATCATGTCAATGCTGTCCTGTTTGTCCGCAACTTTTAGGCAAACTTTGAAACGGGAGTTGCTCCAAATCTGTGGATCGACAACGCCGCTTGGCTTTTGGGTAGCCAATATGAGGTGAATACCAAGGCTACGACCGACTTGCGCAACATTGATAAGCTCTGCCAAAAAATCGGGCTGTTGTGTTTTGAGCTGGGCAAACTCGTCTATGATAATAACCAAATGGGGCAAAGGCACGGACAGCTTGCCAGCTTTGTAATATTTGTGATAGGAATTGATGTCCAATTTATCTACGCCAAGTGCGGCGGCGGCTTTATTGAACAGCGTTTGTCTATATTTAATTTCAGCGTTAAAAGAAACCAACGCCCTATATAGCAAATTCCCTGAAAGATTGGATATGATAGCCGCCAAATGCGGCAAAGCGTGTTTGACAACATCTCCGTTTTCATTTTTCTTTTCCATAAAAGGACGAGCCATATCGCCACCCTTAAAATCCACCAACACAAAGGCGATTTCTTTTGGGCTGTAGTTGATTGCCAAAGATAGAACAAATGCTTGCAAAAATTCACTCTTGCCGGAACCAGTCGTCCCTGCGACCAGACCATGACATCCGTGATACGCTTCGTGAATGTCGAGCGAAAAAGGGTTGCCGCCTGCCATAACGCCAATTTGAGCAGAAAGCGATTTGGCTGAATTGTTGTTATTCCAATGCTTCTCTATTGCAAGCTCATCCACGTTGCCCGCTTTGAAAGTTTGAAGGAAAGTAATTCTTTCGGGTACACCTAAAGCATGGGCATCGACTTTAACGGGAAGAGCCGCTAATCGTCTTGCAAATCGGCTAATGTCCGAACCTTGCAAGGTGTCCGGCACAAATTCGATAAACCGATTATTATTCTCATTTTTAGCATAATAACCGCTTCTGCTATTGTCGCTTTGTATAATTGCCTTACAGGCTTTCGGCAGCTTGGAAATATCTCCGTACGAAAATAGAGAGGTAATGCCTACGGCGTTATCAGGGTTTTCAATATATCGTAACAACGGTTCGCCTTCAATCAAAGCACCATCGGTTATGACCAAAACAAAATGAGGCTTGCCGGGAGTTGTTGTTTTTCTTTCTTGTGTTTTTTCGCGTTCTTTTACTATGTCGTCAATCGCGTTGAAAACATAGTGGACTTCATCATTGTTTGTGGCGAAGTATCTGATTTTTTTATCATCGCTCCAAATATGCGGGATGTTTCGCAGATGGATAAATTGGGATGATTCCTTTTCGGAACAAACAATCGCTAACTTGACTTCATCATATGAATGGAGGGAAATCAAGTTCAATATGATTTCGTTGATGATGTTGTGAATATTTGCGGCAGAGCCAATAAGACCGACTGCCCGATTGCTTTTCAAATCAAGCGTAACGGGCACATTTGATAATACAGAATATTTTTCGGAAATCCGAACAGGTAACTTGCGTAATTCGTCCTCATGCAATTGAAACCCCACTTTGGGAGTCGCGATATTTACGCCAAAAGCACCTTGACCCAAGCCCAAGCGGACTCTTAGAAAATCTTCATCGCTAAATGAACGTTCCCACAAGCGCAGTCGTCCGCTTTCGCTATCAAGCAATTTCAATTCCTGTTCCGGTGTGGGGGAAAAGGTTTCGTTTAACACGCGAATGGTTCTATCCGATTTAGCGTATAACTTTTTGTCAATTTCAGAAATGTACCCGGTGTAGCTGCTCCGTCTGTGTTTTTCTTCGGCGATAACAGCGCGTTTTTGATAGCTGCGCAGCAGCGCAGGCCACAGCAAAGAACCAATCAGCATACCGACAGCCATCACGCCGCTGGTAATGATTGTACTCATATCACCGCCGCTTAATGCGTTTGTAAGCGATACGCCCAAGCTCGCCATCATAACCAAAGACATGGTTACGCTCGGCCCTAAAACCAAAATGGCAGGGGTTTTATCCTGAGAAGGAGGATTTGGCGGCGCGTCTATTTCTACCGGGTCGGTATCAAGCGATTTGAGGATTCGCGGGTTGCGGACAAAGTATTTGACCTCTGTTTTTTCAATGGGAGCTTTTGCTGAAAATTCAGTTACAGGAACACAGTTACTTAAAATTTTGAAATCTCTAACGGCAACACAACCTCCGAGGTACACAAGCGAAAGTCCCATTACGGTGACTTCATCAAATAAAGAAAGCTTTTGCGAATGGGTCTGTTTTCCGTTCACATAAACGCCAATACTGCGCTTCAAATCTTCTGCGAAAACATCGCCGTTTTCATCCATTCTGATAGCAATATGCTTTTCGCGGGAAATACGGTCGCTAAAATCGAAAGAAATGTCATTGTCTTGTTGCCGACCGATAAAAAGGTTTTTGCCTTTATTCAGCGCATATTTTTTGTATCCAAGTTTTATCTCGTTTGTGCCAAGGAATAGAACGCGAATATAAGTATCGCCGTTTTGGTTTTTGAAAACAACATAGTCGCCGCTTGCGATGACATGGTGGTTTTGAGCCTCGTCATTTATGTAAGCGGTAAAATCGGAATTTAACGTGCTGCGGAGGGAATAGGTGATGGAGGGAGTGTCGTTAGCACTTTCTTCGCTGAGAAACGGCAACACAAAATCGTTCGACAAACCTAATGCGGAGCGGAACAAGCTGTTTTCTCTGTTTTTTATTACGTCGCTCAACTTTTTTGTAATGGCACGATTTTCGATGAAAAACGTGGCCAAGAAATCTGTTGCCGCACCATTTTTGATGTCTGGCATGATGAAACGCTCCCCCCTAACTGCATTTTAGCCTCACGCGACAACGAGAATTGTTATTTTTTCTTTTCCCTGATTTTCGCTTTCATTCCCTGTATCGCAGCCATGTTTTCGGGCTTCATAGCACAGATAAACTCATCGCCGGATACGGTCAGCCTCAAAACCAAATTATCTACTACACTCCGGGAATAACCTAAGAAAAACATTACGATAATTCCTGCGACAAGACCGCACACGGCAAAGAGAACGCCGATAAATGGGATAAGTGCCAACAATGCACCGAGCACAATACAACCAATTCCGCCCAAAAGATACCGCAATGGACGCGGATTTGGAAATTCAATTTTCTTTTGAGTGACATCCACGTTGGTTATATCCTCATAGAAATATTCTCTCGTATGTTCGGTAGTGTTTTCGCTGGTCAGGTCGAAAGTATGACTATACACATACATCTGTTTTTCGCCAAACAACAAATAAGTCACCTGATATTCAGAGGTGCGGAATGTACGGTCATTGAATATTTTGAAAAAACGGCTTTCAGAGGCATAGTTTTCAACAAGAATAGGGGTAGTTTCCTTGACTTCGTCAGCATCCATACCATGCACATTTAATGCCCGCGCGTTAATCCATTGCCTGCAAGCGTTTATTTTGTTACCTAAAATCGCATCAAACGTGGCATTGGATATTCCGAAAATCGCGCCCAAAAGCCCTGTGCTGTTAAAGTATTTGATGACTTTCTTTTGCTCGCTTGTTCTGCCGCGCATCCCTATGAAGCCGGTACCAACTCTTATGCTATTTGCAAAGTCTTTATTGCCGTTGCTTTTTAGTGCACGAAACATAATATTACCTCCATTAAATTATTGCTTTTTGACATTGATTTTGGGACAACGCCTAAACCCATTGAAAAACCTCGTTTTATGGATAGTCCTCGCCGCCAATGCCGTATGAATTTCTGCAACGATGTAATCTTCCAATCCCCTTGATGAGACCAACAATAGCCCCATATTTTTTTAGAGACAAAATCATATACTCAGAGCAACTGGGGACAAAAACACATCTTAAACGGGTTTGGTCACTTGCCTTAGCTTGATAAAGCATAACGAAAAAAATCATGATTCTTCTTAGGCTCAGCAAGAACAGAAGAATGTAACAGGTCAACAAGCAAATGAATAGAACACTATGCACATCCACCGTCGTTACTTGTTTGCTTTTTAAAACAGCGCAAACAATGCAGGAGAGTGCGAAAGAAATCAGACCCGTAATCACCAAACAAACGAATACAGAAATAATAACCGTTTTAATTTTAATCACGGGTCTGATAAGTTCCCTGCTTTCTTCGTCACAAACAGCAGGATTGTCAAGAATATCCCATATGGTCGTGCTGTCCTGCCTGTTCCGTTTAGGCATTCTTCTTCTCGCGGAGTTTTGCCTTCATCGCCCGTACGCTCTGTTCAATATTCATTACGGTCGCCCGGAACAATCAACTCAAACCTCTGCGTACTAACTGGAACCACCTTAACACCGCCTATGCAGTTTGGGTTATATGCATTAACGGTTTCGTCGGAGGTAGAGAAGTTTGTGATGTCTCTATAAAAATACTCTTCTGTACGCTCTTTCCTGTCGTTGCTATAAAGAGAAAATTCGTATTTATACATATAAACTTGCGTAGGTGAGAAAAACAAGTGCGTTATAGCGTACTTGCCTGAACGCCAACGCGTATCTGCGCCCGCTTTACTAAAACCTTCAATTTTTCCGTTATTCCATGTGTCAGTTTGGAAACCTTCAAAGCAGATATCTGGAATTTCTTTTAACTGATCTTCATCCAAGCCAATTTTGTTAAGTGCCATTTGGCGAGTATTCAGGCGCGAACGCAAGGAGCTCACAACCTGGTCGAATTTCTCATCCTTCGGTCCGAAGCAAGACTGTGTGAAATAATTAATTACAATTTTCTGCTCTGCATTCGCTACCGTTTTAAGTGAGTTTATTTGCGATAACCGCTGTTGTTGTTCCGTGGTTGATGTCTGTGCCATAAAAAAATTCCTCCCAAAAATTTTTGATTTGCCGCTCAAGAGATTTTAAGGTTCATTACCGAGCGGCATTTGTACGAACCTTTTGCGGCATTTTAACAATAGGATGCCGAAACCCATTCATGGAAAAATTTATCCGCTGCCACGCCAAATATTTTCCATAGACATTCAACGCTCCTCCCTCAAAACATCGTTGTGCTCCGATGTGTAACCCCAAAACCCAACATTGGAACACGAAACATGCACGGGTTTTTTGATGGGGAAAACATAATGTTAGCGGACCACAAGCGGGCCTGGACAAGCAACCGAAAGCGTTTCGTATAAGGCATCGGATTCAAAGCGGTTGAACCCGTGGTTGATTGCCTCGACAAGAAGCTCACGGTATGTTGGCGATGTGTTGAATGATTTTCTGAAAAAGTAATCGTACTTTATGTACGCATAGAGAGCATAGTATTCAGGCTTATCATCCAATCCCAGTGCGTTCGCCAGATATGTTTCGATTTTATCAATAACCGGCCTGTTCGTCAGAAACGCCTTTTTCCCCTCCAGCAAAGCGACCGCCGCATAATAATACGTGTCGCCGTCCTCTGGCAGCAAGGCAATTGCCTTTTCAAAATAATTAATTGCGTGAGGGTAAACCTTTCGCGTTAGATGGCATATGCCCATTGCTGTGTAGAGTTCGGCGCTTTCGCAGCCAAGCCCCACATTCTTTTTGTAGCCGTCAAGATATTTCTTGATGCCGGAGCTGTCAAACTTTTTCAAGCTACTGACGGACGTGACGATGTACTCAGAGTAACATCTATCACAGGTTTTGCTTCCCGGTTTGACGGGAGCGCCGCATTGCGGACATTCTAAAACAGAAACCTTTAATGTTGCCACTTCTTAACCTCCCAATTTATTGCCGCATCCGCCGCAGAATTTTTGAGTGGGCGCATTTTCGACGCCGCAAGCCGGACATTTAATATTAGCTATCGGTTTTCCGCACTCTCCGCAAAATTTTTGCCCCGGCGGAACGACAGCACCGCAGTCTGCGCATTTAATTCCAAGCTCAATCTTTTCACCGCATGTACCACAGAATTTTTGACCCGGAGGATTACCTGCGCCGCATTTTGTGCATTTAAGCGCCCCACCCGAAGCTGGAGGTTGCGGGTTGAGATTGATGTTTTGCGCTATTCCGGCAAACGCACCGCCCATTTGACCCGCCGCGCCAAGCCCTATTCCAAGACCGATTCCCGCATTCGCCAATTCGCCGGATCCAGGGGTGCCCGCCATTTCTTCCATTACATCAAACGAGCGTCTTTGTGCGTAGAAGTCACGCCCAAGCTCACCCAATTCGAGCTTCATTGCGGAAACTTCCTCGCGTTTCTTTTTCATCGCCTCGAGATCTTCCTCGCGCGGTTTAATGGTTTCCACAAAGAAGTTTACTATCTCAACGCCAAACCGCTCAAATTCTTCACTAATAGCCGACTGGCACACGCCTGATAAATCATCAAGATGCGCTGATATTTCAAGAAACGAGATATTCTTTTCCAGCATGAATTTTGCTACGATTGACTTGACTTTCGTGTTAATAACGCCGTTAAAATATTTTAAGATAACAAGGTAGTTCGAAACAGAGCCGTTTGGAACCGCGCCGATGATACGCGAGATAAAGAGCCGTGTATCGTTGATGGTGATACCAAACTGACCGTTGATCCTTACATTTAAGAAAATATGATATTTCGGGTCTTCAAAGTCTATGGGATTGCTTGTTCCCCAGCCCAAATCCAAACGTGCTGTTTTGTTGACATAGTAAACCTCGGCGGCAAAAGGGGTTTTGCCGCCAAAGGGAAGGTTGACCAATTTGTTTAGCAGGGGAAGATTGCCTGTTGCTAGCGTGTGCGTACCCGCAGAAAACAGGTCGAGAGCCGCGCCGCCTTTGAGAAACAACGCCTCTTGCCCTTGGTTGACAATCAATTGAGAACCAAGAACAAAGCTCTCTGAGGGATACTTATGCACCAGCCACGAAGAACCATCGGCATTTCCATCATATTTGATCCTGTTGATTATCGCCATACAAATTCACCCCGTTAGCCCATTTATTTGGATTGTACCTGTCTACTGCAAATTGTCAAAAGGCATACCTTTTGAGAGCGAGCAAATTTCGGGCGTTTTCGAACCAAAACCCTAATAACTTGTCTATTTTAACACATTTTATCGAAAAATGCAACAGCAAAATTGAAGACAATCTATGAATTTTTCAATAATTTTCTTCAACCCCGACCGCTCTCAAAAGGTATGCCTTTTGACAGTTTTCTTTATTTTTTTCCTTTGATAATGCGGTGTTCCCGGCGTCTTCGGTAGAAGGTGCTCTCGCTGATGCTGCCGCACTGTTCGAGGACTTTTGACAGTGGAATCACCTTGCGCTCCCAGTCTTTGACCAGCGTGTCAAAGTCATCGGGGGCGTTTTTTACTGGTCTGCCGAGGTGTTTGCCCGCGCGTCTTGCCGCTTCAATGCCCTCCCTTGAACGCTGCAAAATGAAAGCCCGCTCGAGTTCGGCGATGCCCGCAAACACGGTCAGCATAAACTTGCCCGTGGGTGTGCCTGTGTCGATTTTTTCTTTCAGGCTCACAAATCCCACGCCCATTTCGGAGAGTTGTTCCACAAGATCTAATAAATCCCTTGTATTGCGGGCAAAGCGGCTGAAGGATTCAACATAGATGACGTCGCCCTGCTTTACGGTGGCTAAAAGTTTTTGCAAACCCGGACGCGCGGTGTTTTTGCCCGACAACTTATCCATGTAGATGTTTTCTTTTGGGATTTTGAGGTCCTCCATGGCGATAACCTGTCTCAGTTCGTTCTGTTCTGCCGTTGAGATGCGTACATAGGCAAATTTTGTCATTGTTTTCAATTCCTTTCTCAAAAAAATACGCCCATGCAATTTTTGTATAGGCGTTCAGGGATGGGGGGAGTGTTGTTTCTATTCGCAAAACAGTATAAAAAAGCAGGGCAGACGACAGCACCGCCATCGGGCTGCTCTCCGTGCCCAACGTCAACGGATTTTCCGCTAAAATTGAGATAGACAAAGCCGACAAGCACGGCAAGGACGCGATGGCGGGGCTGGACAAAAAGGGCAGCGCGGGAATTCGACAGCAAGGGCTTGCTTTTCGAGAAAAAACGTGGTATACTATATTATAGGAGATGTTTTCGTACACAAAAGACGGAGGGCGCGCCATGATGGCAGGCTGGGTTTTGGACGGGATATTGCTGGCGGCGTTTGCGGCGGTGGTGATTGCCGCGGCAAAACGGGGCTTTTTTGCCTGTGCGCTGCAGTTGGGCGCGTGGATTGTGAGCATTGCGCTGGCAAGCACGCTGGGCGACCTGCTGGCCCGGCCGCTCTACGAAATCTTTGCGCAAAACGCGGCGCGCGACATGATTGCGCGGAACATTGGCACGCTGCCCGTTGGCGACGCGGCACAGGCCGCGCAAAAAATGTTCGCGGCGCTGCCCGAAGCGCTGGTGAACCTGGCGGCGGTGGCACGGTTTTCGGTCGCCGGGCTAACAGAGCAGTTGACGGCGCAGCAGTTCACCGCGCAAAACGCGGCCGCGCTGCTGGAGCAGACGATTGTAGCACCCATTGCGGTGACGGTGTTCCGCCTGGCACTGCGGTTTGTGCTGTTTGCGGCTTTGCTGTTTGTCACCCGTGCAATTTGCCGCAAAATCGAGAAAATCAAGCGCTTGCCGGTGCTCAAACAGGCCGATAAATTATTGGGCGCGGGGCTGGGGATTGTGAAAGGGCTGCTAATGCTGGTGGTGCTGGCCCTGCTGCTGCGCGCGGCGGCGGCACTGCGTTTGGGCGGCGACACCATGCGGTTGGCCGTCGAAGGCTCCCGCGTTGCAACCCATTTGGCGTTCGAAATTTGATTTGACTTATAAACACAGTATAAAAGTTGCAAAGGAGATGTTTCTATGGCAGAGCAAAGCAAAAACGGGAACCGGGTGTTCACCATCCCCAATGTGATTTCTGTCGTGCGTATTCTCATCATCCCGTTGTTTGTCTGGGCCTATATGACGCCGGGGCACATGGTGCTGGCGCTGGTGCTGGTGGCGCTTTCGGGGCTTTCGGATAAATTGGACGGCACAATCGCCCGCCGCACCCACCAGGTGAGCGACCTGGGCAAAATCCTCGATCCAACAGCCGACAAGCTCACACAGGTCACCTTGGCCGTTCTGATGTTCCTAAAGTTTCGCGGCGCCGACGCGGCGTCAAACCCCTGGATGCACGCCTTTGCCTGGGTGTTTTTGCTGTTTATTGCCAAAGAGGTGATTATGTTGGCCTTTGCGGGGCTTATGCTGCTGCTAAAAAAACGGCCCGCCGCCGCCGAATTTTGGGGCAAAGCCGCCACGGCCGTGTTCTATAGCGTGATGGTTCTGCTGTTTCTTGCCGGGCCCGAAGTGGGCGTGCTGGCAAAGTGGTGGTCTTTGCCCGCCCTCGCCGTGCAAATTTTGGTCGTCCTCAACCTGGTGCTCACCTTTGTGGCCTTTTTCAGCTACTTCCCGGATACGTACCGGAAGCTATTTGGAAAAGAGAAGGACGCGCAAGCGTAGGCACGACGCGGAAAGGCGAAAATCCTCCGCAAAAAGCCTCGCACGCGCTTCAACTGAAAGGTGCGCTTCCACTGCATCGGCTATAAAATTTAAAGGCACTCTTCAACTGCATCAGCTATAAAATTTAAAAGTTTAAAGTTTAAAATTTTTCCACTACCCAAGTGACAAACGAAAGGCAAACTCATGTCCCAGTTACTATGTTCGCGCTGCCACAAGCGCCCCGCAATGTTTTTTGTCAACCGCATGGTGAACCAAAGCGCGGCGCAGACCGCCTATTGTCTGCAGTGCGCCATGGAGATGAATATTGGCCAGGTGCAGGCCATGCTGCGCAACATGGGCATGCCCGAGGAAGAGCTTGAAAACGCCGGGGAGCAGATGGGGGCGCTATTTGAAAACGGCGGCGAAGAGATCTTTCGGCAGATGATGCGGAACCTGCCGGGGCTTACCCCCGTGGAGGGCGCGTTCCAGCTGGGGGAACCCATGGATGCCGCTGATTTTGACGACAGCGCGGCCATGCGCTTTATCGCCGAAAGCGAAGGCAAAGACGACGCGGCCGACTTTGACATTGACGAAGAAGAACCGCCGCCCGACGCTGTGCCGGTTTCGGCTCCACGGCGCGGGGAGCGCAAGGGCAAAGGCAAAAAAGAGAAAGCCCGCAAATATCTTTCGCAGTTTTGCGCGGACCTGACCGAAAAGGCGCGAACCGGGCAACTGGACGCCGTCATTGGCCGGGAAGACGAGATTTATCGCACGGTGCAGATTCTTTGCCGCCGCACCAAAAACAACCCCTGCCTCATTGGCGAGCCGGGCGTGGGCAAAACCGCCATTGCCGAAGGCCTTGCCCTGCGCATTGCCGAAGGCACGGTGCCCTCGCGCCTGAGCGAAAAAGAAGTGCACCTGCTCGACATGACCGCGCTGGTGGCGGGCACGCAGTTTCGCGGGCAGTTTGAGGCGCGAATCAAAGGCCTAATTGAAGAAGTGAAGGCGTTGGGGAATATCATCCTGTTTGTGGACGAGGTGCACACCCTTGTGGGCGCGGGCGATGCCGACGGCAGCATGAACGCCGCAAACATCCTCAAGCCCGCGCTGAGCCGGGGCGAAGTGCAGATTGTGGGGGCCACAACCTTCACCGAATATCGGAAATACATTGAAAAAGACGCCGCGCTGGAGCGGCGATTGCAGCCCGTAAAAGTGGAAGAGCCTTCGGTCGACGACACCTGCAAAATTTTGGAGGGCATTAAAGAATACTACGAGAGCTTTCATAAAGTGAAGGTGACCAACGGCCTTGTGCGCAAGGCTGTGGTGCTCAGCGAGCGGTATATCAGCGACCGGTTTTTGCCCGACAAAGCCATCGACTTGCTGGACGAGGCCTGCACCTGCGCCAACCTGCGCAACAGCGCCATCGACGAGCTGGAAAAAGTGCGCCGCAAACTTTCGAGGCTGGCGCAAGAACAGCAGCAACAAATGGACGCGCGGGATGTGGATTATGAAAAAATTTCGGTCATCCGCTCCGAGATGATTCGCGAAGAAACCCACGCGGCGACCCTGAAGGTTCTGGCGGCAAACAACCTTGTCACAGAAGACGACCTGGCCCGTGTGATTCAACTGTGGACGGGCATTCCCGCGCAAAAAGTGATCGAAAGCGATATCCGCCGCCTGCAAAACCTCGAAACCGTGCTGCGCACGCATATTATTGGGCAAAACGAGGCCGTGGCCAAGGTGGCGGCGGCCATTCGACGCAGCCGCGTGCAGCTCAGCCCACAGCGCCGCCCGGCGTCGTTCATCTTTGTTGGCCCCACGGGCGTGGGCAAAACGGAGCTGGTCAAGCGCCTGGCCGCGGAGCTGTTTGACAAACCCGAAACCCTCATCCGCCTGGATATGTCGGAATTTATGGAAAAGCACGCGGTCAGCCGCATCATCGGCTCCCCGCCGGGCTATGTGGGCTACGACGAGGCGGGGCAGCTCACCGAGAAAGTGCGCCGCAAGCCCTACAGCGTGGTGCTGTTTGACGAAATCGAAAAAGCCCACCCCGATGTTATGAACATACTGCTGCAAATTCTTGACGAAGGCCGTATTCACGACGCGCAGGGCCGCGAGGTGGGGTTCGAGAACACCGTGATCATTATGACCTCCAACGCGGGCAGCGACCGCAAAGAAAACGCCCTTGGCTTTGGCAAAACCCGCGAGACTGCCACCCAAGAGCGCGCTATGAAGGCACTGAAAGAATTTTTGCGACCCGAATTTTTGGGCCGCGTAGACGAAATTGTGGTGTTCCACGACCTTGCGCAAGAGGACTTTGCGCAAATTGCCACACTGCAATTGCAGGAACTGAAAGATTCTCTTGCCGAAAAAGGGATTGTGTTTGGCTGGGACCCCGAAGCGGTGCAGACCCTGGCCGCCAAAGCGCTTGGCGGCACCCGCGGGGCCCGCGACCTGCGCAACGTGCTGCGCCGCCAGGTGGAGGACCCCATCACCGCCCTGCTGGTGGAAAACCTCGACGCGCACCTGCACAGCGTGCAGCTTAGCCAAGAGAACGGCAGTGTGGTTGTTGCGGGAATATAGCGGTTTTGACGCGGCACAGGCAAAGGCCGCAAACACAATGCAAATGATGTGGAACTGCCACACGAGACCTTTGTGCCAATGGGGGGCTTTTGCCGCGTTTGGCGCATAGTATAATTTGGAGGTGTGTGCCGATGAAAAGAGAAGGGAAAATCATGCGCGCAACAACAATGGCGGTGCGGCCCGGCGCAAAAAAGCAAAAAGAAATCCTTGCCTCCGAGGCAATGGACACCATTGTGCAGCCCTTGGAATTGCGCTTGTTTGACCTGCAACTGCGGCTGGAGGGCAAACAAACAAACAACAACATGGAGCTTGCGCTGGCAAAAAGCAAGCTGGCCGAACAAGAACAGCAGAACTTGCTTATGGGCTGCCTGATGGCGGCGTATCTTGAGGAGATTGAAAAAAAACACGGCGGCAAGAGGGAGGGGCGCAATGCCTGAACCAGAAGCGGATATCTCCAAGGAGATGGGGGAAGCCAACGAAGTGCTAGAAGATATTCCAACGGAAGTGATTCAAAAAACGCAGACGATGATGGCGATCTTTGGCAGGATGAACAGTTCTCCGCTGGCAGACAAAGTGACCGGGGAACATATTACGCGGGACCAGGAAATCAGAGAAAAAAGCATTGCGTTCCAGCACAAAGAAACCCAGACCCGCCACCTGCTGCTGTTTGCGGGCAGCGTTGTCGCGGCCATTCTTGTCGTGGTCATCTTAGTGCTCTTCCGCGATAACCCCAACTTGATTGAGAAAATCCTCTATGCCGCGGGCGGTGTGCTCGCGGGCGGCATCGGCGGCTACGGCTACGGAAAATCGAAGCGCGACTAGCGCCGCCGGCACCTAGGGCGTGTTGACACTAACGCTCAACGCCCATCTTCTGGCGGATTTTCCGCCGTTCTGCGTTATTTTTTTTGTAATACGAAAGTATGACTGTAAAAAAATTGCCTTGCCCGGCAAAAAATCCGCTCAAAATCTGGACATTTCGGGTAGTGTCAACACGCCCTAGTTTTTTTGAAGAAGCAGCAGTGCGCACAAAACGGTGAGGTCGTCTTCGCGGGCAGATTGTTCACGCTGACCAACGGCTAGGGCGGCAAGGTGGTCGGCTAGGGCTTGCATGGTGCCGCCGGGCCAGCGGGCCAGCGCTTGGCAAAGCCATGCGTCGCCGCCACAGAGCATGCCGTCGGAAACCATGACAAGGATATCGCCGGGGGCAAGGGTGGTTTGGGCCTGGGCAGGGCAGATGGTTCGCAGGATGCCCGCGGGGAGGGCGCTAAGTTCGAGCCGCGTGACTTTGGCGCCCTGGCGCAAAAACGAGACGGAACCGCCCGCTTTGCAGAACGAGACTTCGCCGGAGTAGAGGTTAACGCCGACGACATCGAGGGTAGCGAGGGTTTCGTCACAGCTTTTGAGCAGCAGGGCCTGGTTGACCACGTTCACCGCGTTTTTAAAACCAACGCCGCAGCGCGCCAAGGCACCAAACACCTCCGCCGCCAGGGCAGAATCGACTGCCGCGCGCCCGCCGGTGCCCATGCCGTCGCTGATAACCAGCACTTCGCGGCCCATGCCGTCGTCAAAGCAGTCAAAATAATCGCCGCAGTAGGCCGAAGCGCTGGAGCTCATTTGCACCGCGCCGGTTTCGAGCCGGTAGCGCGGGGCTTGGGCGAAGGTGAGCAGCATGCCTTCGGCCAGGGGCGTGGTTTTTGAAAGAGCAAAAGGAATGCCCGTGGCGCGCGTGAGGGCGGCTGCGAGTGTTTTTTTTGTGCTGTGATGTTCGCGCGGGTGCACGGCGGCTGCGAGGTGGGCGGGGTTTTGTGGCGTTGTGCCACGGGTTGCGGCCACGGCCTGCGCCCGAAAGCCGTGATCTTCCAGCACGCGCAGGGCGGTTTGCACCATTTCGTCTTCGGCGGCGGCACTTTGTTCCAGTTGCGCGCCCAACTCGTCTAACAAGGCCGCAAGGGTTTCGAACTGCGCCGCCGCTATTTGGCGCAGCTGAGATTCCGCTACGCTATGGGCTTCGGGGGTGGTGTTTGCGTTGCAGGCGCACGCCAGCGCGGCCCGCAGCTCTTCGGGCTGCTTGCAGGGCGCGCGAATGCCGCAGGCGTGCCTTGCGTCCACAATTTCTTCCTGGGTGACATCGCGGCTGCGGCGCAGGGTTTTGGCCGCCCAGGCATCAAAGGCCGTGAAGCGCTGTTGGCACTTGTCACGGTCTTCGCAGCGGTCGCAAACGGGCTGCCTTGCCGCGGCAAACAAGAGCGCGCTGTCGTTCTCGCTTAATTTTTCGAGCCCTGCCGAAACCTCGCTGATGTATTCCCCCACGCGCCGCAGTGCCATGGCGGTTTGCGCCAGCCGCAGCTTGGCCTGCGATTCGGCGGGCGGCAGGGCGACTTGCGCGTTTTTTTGGGCGGCAACACGCAAGGTGTTCCACACGCGCGCGGGGATAGCCGCAAAAACGACGACGGCCCCCAGGGTTTCGAGGGCAAAAATCACAACGTCCGAAGGGTCAGGCGTGGCGGCACCGCGCAAGGCAACATAGAATACGCTTGCCAGCGCAAACCCGCCCGCCGCAGGGAGGGTCGTGCGCACCATCGCGTCGGTTTTGGGTCGCCGCCGTCGACGTTGAAAGCCCGCACAGCCCATGAACCCGGCCAGCAGGCCGCCCAGGCCATACACGGCGGCAAACGAAGGGTCGCCCCCCGCAAGGGTGAGCGAAAGGCCAACGCACAGCCCGGCCACCGCGCCGCCGGTTTCGCGCCAGCAGCACGCCGCCGCCAGCACCAGCAGCACGCCCACCACACGCGCCGGGCAAAACAGACCGAGGGTATAACCGCCGAAGGCGCTCAGGCACATGCCGCAGCACAGCAGCAGCGCCGCGCAATCTTGAGGGAGCAAAGCCCGCGGCCCCGCGCCGCGCACGCCTTGGGCCTGGACAATAAAATAGGCCATGCAGCCCGCCAGCGCCGCGCCGCACAGCGCAAACACCCAGGCAATCTCTTGCGCCGGCGGGGCCGCGGCAAACGAGAGCACAGACGCCGCCGCCGCGCAGACGCAGGCGCTTAAGGGCGCGGCCACCGTGCGCTTGGCACCGCATTTGCGGCAGGCAAGGTTTAGCAGGCCCGCCGCCGCCCCTGCGGCCATCACCGTGACGCACGACGGGTAGGGCAGCAGCAGCAAGCTGCCCGCCGCTATGCCAAAAACCTCCATGCCCAAAAAACGCACGCTGCCCGCCGCCGCCAGCGCCATAGCGAAGGGTGCCGCCGGGGCAAACGCCCCGCCCGCCAGCCCCGGCCGCGTGAGCAAGCCCGCCAAAACGGCCGCGCCCATCTCCGCCGCCGCAAGCAGCACAAGACTGCGCAGCCGGTGCGTTTGCTTTTCTGCTTTTTGTGTGTTTTTTATACATTCCAGAATGCGCCCTAACAACCGCGGCCCTGCGGCCTTTGTCGATACCGGTTCCATTTTCTCATCCTTCCCTATTCACAAGTCTGCTTTTTTAAAATTGATGGCGCCCCCAACCAAACCTTGCGCACGTGCGCATAGTTTGACGGAGCAAAACGGAAATTTTACCGAAAAATTTAGTATGGTATAGTAGTATTATACAAAAACAAAGGGCTGGATTTTGTCGGGTTGTGGAAATGTGAAAATATATTTTATCCGGCAAATTGTTGCGGTTGCACGAAGCGCCGCGCACAAAAAACACACCCCACCGGTGAACCCGGCAGGGTGTGTTCTGCTTTTGTGCAAAATTATTCCTCGAGGATGTAGCTGTGCCCGCGGGGCAGGCCCAGTTGGGCAAGCACAGCCTCCTCTTTCTCGCGCATGCGCACGCTGTCGATGCCGCTTTGCTCGTGGTTGTAGCCCAGCAGGTGCAGCATGGAGTGCACGGTGAGAAAAGCCAGCTCCCGCTGAAGGGTGTGGCCGTAGAGACGGGCTTGCTCGGCCGCGCGGGGCAGGTCAATCACGATATCGCCCAGCACCTTCGCGCCGGTGCTGAGGTTGGTGTCGTAGTGCCCGTTTTCTCCCAGAGGAAAACTGAGCACGTCGGTCACATCGTCTTTGTTGCGGTGCTGCGCGTTTAGGTAGCGGATTTCGTCGTGATCGACAAAGCGCACGCTGATTTCTGCCGGGTCTTTGAATTTTTCTTGCGCCAAAACAGCTGTGCACGCGCGGCGCAGCAGCAGACGGATCCCCGTGGGGACGCGCACCTCCTGTTGGTCGTCAGAAATAATCACCTTGATTTTATTTGCCATGTGTTTTGCGAACCTCTTCTTTCTCGTAGGCTTTAATGATCGCCTGCACCAAACGGTGGCGCACGACGTCTTTTTCGTTAAACCGGATGATGGCGATATCCTCCACGCCCCGCAGCACCTTCACCGCGTTCACAAGGCCCGAGGGTTTGCCTGCCGGCAGGTCAATCTGCGTGATATCGCCGGTGACGATGATTTTGCTGTTGTTGCCCAGGCGGGTGAGGAACATCTTCATCTGCTCAATGCTGGTGTTTTGCGCCTCGTCGAGGAGGATGAAGCTGTCGTCGAGGGTGCGGCCACGCATGTAGGCCAGGGGGGCCACTTCAATCGCGCCGCGCTCCTGCTGCCGGGCAAATTGCTCCGCGCCCATCATCTCGAACAGCGCGTCATAAAGCGGGCGCAGGTAGGGATCGACTTTTTGCTGCAAATCGCCGGGCAAAAAGCCCAGTTTTTCGCCCGCTTCGACAGCCGGGCGGGTGAGGATGATGCGGCTGACCTCTTTGGCGCGAAAGGCGGTGACGGCCATGGCCACGGCTAGGTAGGTTTTGCCCGTGCCCGCGGGCCCCACCCCCAGGGTGATGGTGTTTTTTTTGATGGCCTCGATGTATTTTTTTTGGCCCAGGGTTTTGGGCTTGACAGGCTTGCCTTGGGCGGTGACGCACACACTGCCGTGGGTGAGCGCGGCCAGTTTTTCGGCGGTGTCGCCGCCTTCCTCCACCAGCGTGAGCACGTAGCGCACGCTTTGGTCGGTGAGGGGTTCGCCCTTTTGAATCAGGGTGAGCAGACCCTGGACGGCACGGGCCGCTTTGTCTGCGGCTTCGGGTTCGCCGATGATTTTCAGCTCACTGCCGCGGCAAAGGATGCTAGCGCCGCAAGCCGCTTCGATGGTCTTCACGTTTTCGTCAAAGCTGCCAAACAGCTGCACGATGTTTTCTATATGGTCGATGGGGAGGACGCGCTCTTCCGTCATAATACCTCCGATGGCTGCAATAAAAAAGCAATTATATGAAATTATACTATTTTAATTCGATTCTGTCAAGATGTTTTTATTTAAATATTAATGAACTACTTGTGTCAAATGGACCACAAACCCTGACAAATAGAAACAAAAATGACAACCCTGCTGCGCTCACGTGCTAAAGCGTTACTAGATTTGAACAATTTGCACATTAAAACAGCAGCGCGAGATCATCATGCACAAAAAACGGGAATTTTTCTCTATAAATTTCGTATGGCAATACTCTTCCTTTTTTCTACATTATGTGCTATAATAAATTGCGCTGCGTTATATCTGGCTTCATCGTTAAGAAAAGAGGAAAGAAGAGGATCGGCATGAGAACGACCGGAATTATCCGCGGTATTGACGAAGTCGGCAGAATTGTAATCCCCAAGGAGTACCGTCGCATGTTAAAAGTCAACGACAGAGAAGATTCCCTTGAGATTTCTATGGAGGGGGATCGCATTGTTTTGCGCAAGCATATGCCTGCGTGTACATTCTGCGGAAGTGCGGACGGCATGATCGAGTATTCAGGTTACAAAATTTGTCGCAACTGTGTTGACAATCTTGAACAGATTGTTGGGCAGCAGGTGGAGGGCGAATAATCTATCGCAGCCAAAAAAAGCAGACCGCAACTGAAGCAGCGCAGTTGCGGTTCGCAATTTCGGGGGGTTGCGACGGAACCGCGCGACAGAACACAAAAACCACTGACCCCTGCAAAATGTTTGCAGGGGCGCTTTTGGTTGTTTGCCGCAAAAACACAGCAAAGCGACTTAGCCGCCGTTGAGGATGCCGCCGCCCCAGGCATCGAAGCCGACGATTTTTAGAAGAAACTGGAAGCCGGCAACCAGGAAATCCACTACCGTGCGGAAACCGCTGTTCCACAGGACGGTGTCGACTTCGGGGAAACCGCCGTTCCACCAGGTATCGAGGTTTTCGATGAAGCTTTTTGTGGTTTCGGGGGGGGGCGTGGTGGTGGCTTCTTGCGAGGGGGGCGCATACACTACCGGCGCCGTCTCGGCGGATTGTGCGGCGTAGGCCACGGCAGTCATGACGGAAAACACGGTTGCCACACACAGCAGCACTGCCAGAAGTTTACGGGTGTTCATGTGCAAATACCTCCTTTGGGTTTGGTGCCAATGATTCTGTTGATTTTTATTTTACACGATTACGCGCAAAAAAGCAAGCTTTTTTCTAAAAGATTTTTGCCGGCAAGGTTTTGCGCGCCAAAAAACGAAAGAAAATGTACATTTTTTTGCAGAACTTGTGCCAAAAAGTGGAACGGCTATATTGCGGGCGTGAGCTTAATGTGGTAGGCGTAGCGGGCGGGGGGGAGTTTGTAGGGGGCGTGGAGCACGGCCCAGCCGGGCATATCGCCGCCCACGCCGCGCTGAAAGCCGTCGACGCACAGGGTGAGGAAGGGATCGGGCGTGACTTCGTGCTGGTGCGCGGCGCGGTCAAGGGTTTCTTGAGAAGCGCGGCTCGCCGAAAAGTTGAGCGTGCCGTCGCCCTCCACGCGCAGGCCCTTGCCGTCTTCGCGGGTGAGCTGCACAAAACGCACATCTGTGCGGTTGCCGTTTTCTTGCGGGCGCATGTAGCGGTGCTCCAGCTCGGCCACGGGCATTTCGTGCTGCTTGAGGATTTGCCCGGTTTTGCGGTCGCAATAGCTTTCGTGAGGCCCCCGGCCAAACCACCTGACGCGAGCTAGTTCGGGGCGCAAACCCAGGCGCAGGCCAAACTTCAGCAGCGGCAGCGGGCTCCAGGCGCTGTGGTCCACTTCGATGGCACCGCCGCCGTGCACGGTATAGACGGTTTTGTGCCCGGGGAAGGGCAGCAGCGCAACCACGCTGTTCCACCACACGGTAACCTGCGCGGTGGCGTCGTCAAGGCGCTTGACCCGCACGCACTGCGCCCAGATACGGCGGCTGGCGGCGCGGAACAGGTGCAGGGGGTGCAGACGCGTCCACTTGGGCGGAATGAAATTGAACGTGCCGATGTCGTTGTCGGTTAGTGGGCGGTAGAAATTAGGGCGCAGGCCCGTCGCTTTTTTGGGGGAATCGTCCGCTAGCAGTTCGCCGTCGCCAAAGTCGAGGTTTGTGAGCCAGCCGTGGCGAAACAGGGCGGTGATGCCGGGTGCGTGCAGCGTGACTTCGCTGCCCCGCGTGGTGATAGCCAGCGCCGACGTGTCGCCGCCCGCAACGGCGGCAGGCTGCCAGGGGGTTAGCACAAATTGGTCGAAGCGCACCTCGTAGCCCGCAGGGGCCCAGGCGCGGGTTTGTTTTTGCAAAAAGCGGAGGGTGACGACGACCTGCGCGCCGGGGGCGGTTTCTTCGAGGTTGTAGGGGATGTGGGCCTTGCCGGCCGCGCCGGGGGCCGCGTCCAAAAACTGCAATTCCCCTTGCTGACGCACAAGGCCGTTTTCGCTGAGTTCCCAGCGGATAGTATAGGCCGCGCGCAGGGTGGCAAAGCTGTTTTTGTTGCGCAAAAAGACGGTTTGGCTTTGGGGGTCAAAGTCTTCGGCGCACACATTGGCAAAAACATGCTTGACTTCATAGTAGGACGGGTGGGGCACTCTGTCGGCGCCGATAATGCCGTTGGCGCAAAAATAATAACTGCTGGGCCTTTCGCCAAAATCGCCGCCATAGAGCCACGCCTGACCGGGGTAGCTGCCCCGCGTTTGCAGTTTTGGGTTGTTGCGAATGGCTTGATCCACATAATCCCAGATGAAGCCACCGCACATGTGCGGGTATTTTTCGAAGTCGTCGATGTATTCGCGAAAGTTGCCCAAAGAATTTTCCATCGCGTGCGAAAATTCGCAGTAGAGGACCGGGTGCGTGGCGTAGATTTTTTTGGGGATCCCCTTGTTATCGGCGGCCAGGGCGTTGGCAATGTTATCGAACCAGCCGGGCTTAAAGGCCTTTTGCTCGCGCAGCAGCTTGACAAGCGATTCCACGGGATACATGCGGCTGATGAAGTCGGTGACGGCATAGTCGGGGTCGCCTTCGTAGTGAATGGGGCGGCTGGTGTCGAGCGCCAAAATGGTGTTGCGCTCGTGGGCAAAGTTTTTGCCGCTGCCCGCCTCGTTGCCCAAGCTCCAAAAGCACACGCAGGCATGGCTGCGGTCGCGCAGCACCATTTGCGCGGCGCGGTCGCACACGGCGGCGCGCCACTGGGGGTGGCTGCCGGGGCAATTTTTGCGGCGCACGCCATGGCTCTCCACATCCGCC
This sequence comes from Oscillospiraceae bacterium, assembly GCA_031283835.1. Taxonomy (GTDB): domain Bacteria; phylum Bacillota; class Clostridia; order Oscillospirales; family Acutalibacteraceae; genus WRMQ01. The sequence goes on along the minus strand of JAITBA010000081.1, from coordinate 5,394 downwards.
TCGTCCATCACATAAAAGCCCAGCTCGTCGCACAGCTCATAGAAAAACGGGTCGTCGGGGTAGTGGCTGGTGCGAATGGCGTTGATGTTGGCGCGTTTCATTAAGTAAAGGTCGTCGTAGTAGCGCTCCCGGGGGACGGCCCAGCCGTGGTCGGGGTCAAAGTCGTGGCGGTTCACGCCCTTGATAATCACCCGCTGCCCGTTGATTTTTAATACGTTGCCGTCAATATCGACCCGGCGGAAGCCCACGCGGAGGCGCTTTTTGGAGATGAACTTGCCTTCTTCGTTGCGCAGGACGGTGCCGAACCAATACAGCTGCGGGCTTTCGGCGCTCCAGGGCAGGCAATCGGGGAACTCCTGCGGGGCAAATTCCACGGTGGTGTCGCCGGGCCAGGCGCAAACATTTTTGGCGGCGTAGCATTTGCCGTCAAGATAGAGCGAAAGGCTCACATGTTGCGGCTCTTTGGTGGCGTTGCGCAGCACGTAGCGCGGCGCAAGCACGCAGGTTTTAAAATCGTCGCGCAAAGAAGCGTCGGCAAATGTGTCATAGATGCACACCGACGGCTCGGCCACAAGGTAGACCTCGCGAAAAATGCCGCTAAAGTTCCACATGTCCTGGTCTTCCAGGTAGTAGCCCGTGCTAAAGCGATAAACCACGGCGGTGACCTGGTTTGTGCCCGGGCGCAGCAGGTGCGTGATATCGAACGCATGGGGCGTCATGGCGCCTTGGGAGTACCCGGCGAAGGCACCGTTGATATACAGCTCCAGCGCCGACTTTGCCGCGCCAAAGTGGATATAAACCTGCCGTCCCGCCCATTCGGCCGGCACGTTAAAATTGCGGCGATAGACACCCGCCTCGTTGCTGTCGGCATACACCTTGGGGATTTCGCTCTTCTTTGTTGAAACATAGTCTTTGTGGAGCCAGGAGGCCAGATAAAAGGGTTTGCCATAGCCTTGCAGCTGCCACACAGAGGGCACGGGCGTGGTGTCCCAGCCGCTGTCGTCAAAGTCCGCCGTCGTGCAGGCCGTGTCGAGGCCCCGGTGCAGCCCTTGCTGAAAGAAAAACCGCCAAATACCGTTCAGGCTGCGCTTAAAGGGCGAAGCGTCGTAGGAATATTCGTCTGACTCGCCAAAGGGCAGCGCCAGGTTGCGGCCCGGCAGTTTTTTTGTGCCAATCATTTCCGGGTCTTGCCACGGGAAGCGGTAGGGTTTTTGTGCAGGCATGAGGATCCCTCCTACTATAGTCTTGTTGGTGTTCGTTTTTGTGCATGCGATGCGGTAATCCATCGCCATGACGATGCGTTTGTTTTTTCTATTATATCCTATGCGGGAAGAAAATGCAATGAAAAGATTGCTTTTTGGCTTAATCGGCCATAAATCGGCGGTGTTTTGAAGAAAGCGTAATTCAGTTGAAAAGCGTTAAAACGCGGCGTTGCCCGCGGTGCGGGGAAAAGCAATGACATCGCGAATGTTGGGGATGCCGGTCAGATACATCACCAGGCGCTCGAAGCCCAGGCCAAAGCCGCAGTGCTTGCAGCCGCCAAAGCGCCGCAAGTCCAGGTACCATTGGTAGGCCGCGGGGTCGCCGCCCATTTGGGCCAGGCGCGTTTCTAGCCGGTCGGCGCGCTCCTCGCGCTGGCTGCCGCCAATGATTTCGCCCACCCCGGGCACCAGCAAATCCATGGCTGCCACGGTTTTGCCGTCGTCATTCTGCCGCATATAAAACGCCTTGATGTCCTTTGGATAATCGGTGACAAACACGGGCCGCGCAAAGATTTTTTCGGTTAGGCAGCGTTCGTGTTCGGTTTGCAGGTCGCAGCCCCAAACCGGCTTGTAGTCAAAATCATTTGAAAAGGGCTGCAGCAGTTCGATGGCCCGGGTGTAGCTTACCCGGGCAAAGTCGGCGCGCAGCACGCCTTGCAGGCGCTCGGTCAGGCCGGGGTCGACATATTGCGCGCAGAAAGCCAGCTCGGCGGGGCACTGTTGCGTCACCTGTGCGACGACGGATTTGAGCATCGCCTCGGCCAGCGCCATGTCGTCGGCCAGGTCGGCAAAAGCGATTTCCGGCTCCACCATCCAAAATTCCGCCGCGTGGCGCTGGGTGTGGGAGTCCTCGGCGCGAAAGGTGGGGCCGAAGGTATAGATTTTGCCGAAGGCCATGGCCATTGCCTCGCCTTGCAGCTGGCCCGAAACGGTTAGGTGCGCGGGCTTGCCAAAAAAATCTTGCGCATAATCCGGCGCCCCTTCTTGTGTGCGCGGCGTTTCGTCCATGGGCAGGGTGGTCACCAAAAACATTTCACCCGCGCCCTCGGCGTCGGCGGTGGTGATGATGGGCGTGTGGGCATAGAGAAAACCCTGCTCCCCAAAAAAGCTGTGGAGGGCAAAGGCTGCCGCGCTGCGCACCCGCAGGGCCGCGCCAACCAGGTTGGTGCGGGGGCGCAAATGGCCAATCGTGCGCAAAAATTCGACGCTGTGCCGCTTTTTTTGCAGGGGGTAGCCGCTGTCGCACGCGCCCTCCAGCGCTATGCGGGCGGCGTGCAGCTCAAAGGGCTGGTTTGCCTCGGGGGTGAGTGCCAGGGTGCCCGTGACGCAAACCGCCGTGCCCGCGCCCCACTTGCGCGCCGTCTTAAAATCGTCGGTTTTGCCGTCCTCCAGCACCACCTGCAGCGGCGCAAAGCTGCTCCCGTCGCTCATTTGCATGAAGGCCAGGGCCTTCGAATCTCGCAGGGTGCGCACCCAACCGCACACCACAATTTCGCCTTCCGCCCAGGCGACCGGGTTTTCAAAAATCCTCGCAATTTCGGTTCGTTGCATGTTAGATCCTCGCAATCACCTGAGATAAATAGACCGGGTCGTCGCAAATTTTGACAGCGCTGCCGCCCGGGGCCTCGTTTACGTATTTCCCCGGGATCGTTATCCGATTGACAGCGCCGCGCAAAAACCATTCGTACTCAATATCAATATGCCCAATGTCGATGGCCTGATGCCCTGCCAGGTGCAAATCGTAGGCCAGCACCGTGGCTGTTGGCCCCAGGGCGATGAGAATAAGCGCGCCGGGCTCGCTTTTTTTTGCTTCGGCAAAAATTTTTTGGTAATGGCTCCATGCGTTTTCGGCCGGGCAGAGAATTCGTTGCACCGACTTTGCGGCGTCGAATAAATCATTCCCCACGCCCATGCGGGTTTGCGCGCCTTCGAGGAGCACCAGGTCGCGCCCCGCAAAGAGGGCCTTCCACAGGCCAAACAGACGGGCGGCCTCGGCTTTGTCCTGGATGTCGATGTAGGGCCGGGTGACATGGGCGTTGTCGTAGCGCCTGCGGCACCGGGTTTGCCGCACCCACTGCCAGCGAAAGCGCCGCAAATGCTGTGCAATCCAGTCTTGCGCAAAGGCCGCGTAGGTTGGCATATCGTGCTGAAAGTAGGTGGGGATGCCCACCAGCAGGCCGGGCACGCGGCTGCGCAGCACTTGCCGCAACCGCTTGGCCAGCAGCCGGTCGTGCGGCTGAAACCCCAGGCTTAGGGAGGTGCTGATTAGCAGCTGCTCGCCGTCGCCAAACCGCGCGATTGACGCCCCCGCCGCAATTTTACCCAGGGTTTCCTCCCGCGGGCAGCACCGCGGGTTTAGGTGCAGCGCGTTTGCCCACGCGCCCAAAAGCACCTCCCGGCGCACAAGCAGCCCACGCAGCCGCCTGAGGCAAAAGGATGCGGCGCGTTTTAAAAAAGAAATGCAGCGGTTCATGTGGTTTCTTTTCCTTCCTGCGTCGGCAGCGTCACCGAGAAGGTCATGAAGGTGGCGCCGTCGCTTTCGGCCGCCACGCTGCCGCCGTGCATGGTGATAATGGTCTTCACAAGATATAGCCCCAGCCCCGCGCCCTTGGTGTCGTAGCTGCGGGATTTGTCGGTCTTATAAAAACGCTCAAAGATGCGGCTGAGCTCTTCTGCGGCCACGCCCGTGCCGGTGTTGCGCAGACGGAAGTGGAATCCCTTTTTATCTTGCTGTGCAAAAAAGGTGAGCCGGCCGCCCTGCGGCGTAAACTTCACGGCGTTGTCAATTAAGTTATAGAACACCTGCGTGAGCAAATCTTTGTCGCCAAACAGCACCATGGACTCCAGGCCCTCAAGGCCTGCCAGCGTGAGCGCTTTGCGCTGCATAATCTGCTCGAACGAAAGCACGGTGGTAAAGATCAGTTCGCTGATATCGAGGGGCTCGTGCTTCATTTGCAGCTCGCCGGCCTCGATTTTTGAAAGGTTGAGCATGCCTGTTACTAGGCGCGAAAGGCGCCGAATTTCGCCGCTGACCACCGCGAAGTATTTTTGGTGCTGCGCGGGCGGCACCGTGCCGTCTATCATGCCGTCGATGAACCCGCCGATGGTGGTCATGGGGGTTTTGAGCTCGTGGGACACATTGGCCACAAAGCTGCGGCGCGATTCCTCCAGCGCCGCCAGACTGATGGCCATGGAGTTGAAGGCTTGCGCCAGCTTGTTGAGTTCGCTGTCCTCCTGCGCTTCGACTCGGTAGCCAAAATCGCCTTTGGCGTAGGTTTCGGTGGCACGCATGATGCCAATCAGGGGGCGCACCAGGTTGGTGGCGATAAAATACACGGCAACGAACATCAGCACCGCCACCACCAGGCTCGAGAGCAAAAACAGCCGCAAAATCCCAAAGATGTAGTTAAACAGCCCCTGACTTAGTTCCTGGGCCGCCATCACAAAACCCGCGGGTTGCCCCTGCACAAAGTAAGGCTCCGCCGCCAGCAACATCATGTGTTCGAAGCTGTCGTCGAGGTTCCCGGTTTGTGTGTATTCCCCCTGCATGGCGGCCTGCGCTTCTTCCTTTGGCAGACGGAGGACGCCGTGAATATTGCATTGCACGAGCGACAGCCGCAGCGCGTCGGGCACATCCTCCTGGCAGGCCACCACGCGGCCATTGGTGTCGCACAGAAAAAAATCGGCCCCCAGGTTGCTGGAATTGGACACCAGCACGGCGGAAACCATCATTTGCCGCGTCATGTCGAGCGTGCCGTCGGGGCTTTGGGCATAGATGCCGCTCACCAGGTGTGCCGCCTGCGCCGCGTTCGCCAAAAGCAGCGATAGCTTGTCCCGGGTCCAAAACTGCATCGAAAAAATCATCAGCACCGAACCCAGAATGGTGAACCCCACCAACAGAATGACCATGAACGTCGTGAAGTACTTTCGGAACAAGAGCGACGCACGGATAGCGGGGTTTTTGGTTTTCTTTTTTTGTGCTTTGTAGTTCATTTGGTTTGTTGCACCTGCCCGCAAAAAGTCTGTTGTTTTGGCGATTTATTTGTTTGTGCTATAGGACATGACAAGGCTCTTTGTGGGGCATTTGGCCACGCATTGGCCGCAACCGGTGCAAAGGGCGGGGTCTATGGCG
>JAITBA010000112.1 GCA_031283835.1 Oscillospiraceae bacterium | reverse complement strand
GGGCCTGGTTGGCCAGCAAAAAGCCGTAGCCATACTCCGCGTTGTCCTCGAACAGGCTGTTGGCCCAGGCCGGGCCCTTGCCTTCGCTGTTGACGGTGTAGGGCGTGCTCGGCGCGCTGCCGCCCCAAATGGAGGAGCAACCCGTGGCGTTGGCAATGTACATACGGTCGCCATAAAGCTGGGTAGCCAGCTTGGCGTAGGGGGTTTCGCCGCAGCCCGCGCACGCGCCGCTAAACGCAAGCAGCGGGGTGCGGTACTGGCTGCCAATGACGGTGCCGGCCTTAAATTTGGTGAGCACTTCCGCTTTTTTGGGCAGCGCTTCGCAGTAATCGAAGACTTCCTGCTGCGCAAGCTGGGTGTGCAGGGGCTCCATGCGCAAAGCCTTGTTGCCGGGGCACACGTTGACGCACTGGCCGCAGCCCATGCAATCCAGCACACTAATGGCCATGCAGAATTTTTTGCCGGGCATGCCGTTAAAGTCTCTTGCTTTGGTGGCGGCAGGCGCGGCGGCCAGCTCTTCTTCGGTGAGCACTTCGGGACGATTCACGGCGTGGGGGCACACCAAGGCACAGCGGTTGCACTGCACGCAGTTGGCGGGTTCCCACACGGGCACGTCAATGGCAATGCCGCGCTTTTCGTGGGCGCTGCTGCCTTGAGGAAAGGTGCCGTCGGCGCTGTCTTTAAAGATGCTCACGGGCAGGCTGTCGCCTTTTTGGGCATTCACGGGGTGCAGCACATTTGTGACGAACTTGCGCAAATCTTCGCGATCGGTTGTGACTTCGATTTCTACGAGGGTGTCTTGCGCATTGGCCCAGTCGGCTGGTATGTCGATTTTTGTCACAGCATTGAAACCCGCGTCGATGGCGGCATGGTTCATTTGCACCACGCTTTCGCCCTTCTTGCTAAATTTCTTTGTTACCGCGCCCTTCATCAGGTCAATAATCTGCGCTTCGGGGATGATGCCTGTTAGGTTGAAGAACGCGCTTTGCAGGGTGGTGTTGGTGCGGCGGCCGTCCTTCATAATTTCTTCGGCCAGCTTGGTGGCGTTGATGGTGTAGAGCTGAATGTTGTTGGCCGCGAGGGTCTTTTTTACGCCGCCGGGCAGCAGTTCGCTCAGTTCTTCCAGGCTCCAGCCGCAGTTGAGCAGGAATGTGCCGCCGGGTTTCAAGTCCTTGAGCATGTCGTACTTATCGATATAGGAAGGGTTGTGGCAGGCCACAAAATCGGCCTTGTTGATGTAATAGGTGCTCTTGATGGGCGTTTTGCCAAAGCGCAAATGGCTGATTGTGATGCCGCCGGTCTTTTTGCTGTCGTAGGCAAAATAGCCTTGGGCAAACATGTCTGTGTTGTCGCCGATGATCTTGATAGCGTCCTGGTTTGCGCCCACGGTGCCGTCGCCGCCCAAACCCCAAAATTTGCAGCTGAAGGTGCCCGTGGGGCTGGTGTCGGGGTTTTCGTCAACAGGCAAGCTAAGAAAAGTCACATCGTCGTCGATGCCCACAGTAAAACGCTCCTTGGGCTGGGCTGCCGCCGCGTTCTTATAAACAGAAAGGATGCAGGCCGGGTTGGTGTCTTTGCTGCCAAGGCCATAGCGTCCGCCAAGCACAGGCACATCTTTGAACTGCGTGCCGCGCAGGGCCGCCACCACGTCGAGGAACAGCGGCTCACCAAACGCGCCCGGCTCCTTCGTGCGGTCGAGCACGCTGATGCTCTTGACGGTTGCGGGGATGGCGTCTAGCAGGTGCTTTTGGCTGAAGGGGCGGTAGAGCCGCACTTTGACCAAGCCCACTTTTTCTCCGCGCGCGTTAAGATAATCGATGGTTTCCTCGATGGTGTCGCACGCGCTGCCCATGGCGACAATCACGCGCTCCGCATCGGGCGCGCCGTAGTAGTTGAACAGCTTATAATCGGTGCCGATGCGGCGGTTGACTTCGTTCATATAATCTTCCGTCACGCCGATGATGTTCTCGTAGTAGAGGTTGCAGGCCTCGCGCGCCTGGAAGAAAATGTCAGGATTCTGGGCGCTGCCACGCAACACCGGGTGCTCTGGGTTGAGCGCGCGGCGGCGGAACGCGTCGATATCGGCCTTGTCTGTCATTTCCTCCAGCTCCGCATAATCCCAAACCTTAATCTTTTGGATTTCGTGGCTGGTGCGGAAGCCGTCGAAGAAATGCAGGAACGGCACGCGCCCCTTGAGGGTGCTTAGGTGCGCCACCGCGCCCAAGTCCATTACTTCCTGCACATTGCCGCTGCACAGCATAGCATAGCCGGTCTGGCGGCAGGCATAAACGTCGCTGTGGTCGCCAAAGATGTTTAATGCATGGCTGGCAACGCAGCGCGCCGAAACATCAATGACATTGGGCAGCAACTCCCCCGCGATTTTGTACATGTTGGGGATCATCAGCAGCAGACCCTGGCTGGCGGTGTAGGTTGTGGTGAGCGCCCCGGCCTGCAAGCTGCCGTGCACCGCGCCCGCGGCACCCGCCTCGCTCTGCATTTCGGCCACCTTCACGGTTTGGCCAAAGATGTTCTTTTGCCCCGCGGCGGCCATGCTGTCGGTTTCCTCCGCCATATCGGAAGAGGGGGTGATGGGGTAGATTGCCGCAACCTCGGTGAATGCGTAACTGACGTGCGCCGCCGCCTGGTTGCCCTTCATAGTTTTGGTTTTGCGTGCCATTGAATCTGTTCCTCCTTCGCGTTCTTCGCGTCACTGCGTTTTTGTTGATTGACCAACAAATATTATATCAAAAAATGGCGCAAAAGTAAATGAAAATTTTCGGGTGTTTCCGTGCGGTTTTTTGGTTAATTTGTTGCGTGACACAGCGTGTTTGCAGGGATACCTAATAAAACAGCGCCCCCTGCCGGGGGCGCCAGTGTTGCTTTGGCGGGTTAGGCGACGGCAACTTTCATCTTCAGGCGGAGTTTATCGGCAATCATGGCGATGAACTCGCTGTTGGTGGGCTTGCCGCGCTGGTTTTGGATGGTATAGCCAAAGTAGCTGCTAAGCACATCCACGTCGCCCCTGTCCCAAGCCACTTCAATCGCGTGCCGAATCGCGCGCTCCACACGTGAAGGCGTGGTCTTGAAGGTCTTTGCGACGGTGGGGTAGAGCACTTTGGTTACGCTGCTGATCATGTCGGTGTCTTCGATAGAAAGGATGATAGCTTCCCGAAGGTATTGATAGCCTTTGATGTGAGCGGGCACGCCCACCTGGTGCATAACCTCCGAAATCATCATTTCCAGGTCGGGCCGGCTGCGGACGACCGGTTGCTGGGCGCGGGCAGGCACCGCAGCCATCGAGCGCCAGTTGCTCAGCTGATCCACCCGTTCCGCCAGAATTTCC
>JAITBA010000054.1 GCA_031283835.1 Oscillospiraceae bacterium | reverse complement strand
ACCAATGACGCGCTCAAGCTGATCTTTTTTGACGAAATGCCGCCGCTCGACGTGCTGGAAGGCCTGAACATGTTCAATATCAGCGATCTTAAGCGCCCAAAGGGGGGCGGCATGGAGCTCAAATTTTTTGATCGCTTTGAAGCCCTGCAACGCCTGGAGGCCATGGACGGCGCTACCGAAAGCACCGCCGCCGCGCAGGCCTTCTATGACGCCATTGGCAGAGGGGGTGAAGGGTGAACGCACGAAAGCCGCGCCGGCACCCGCTATGAATGAAAAGAAAAGGGAGGTGAAATGCAATTGCGCGTTTGAATGACTTTGCGACGTTTTCGGCAAAGCAGCGGGCGGTGCTGCGGTGGTGGCACCCGCAAAGCGGGCAAGGGGGGTACTACGCGGTGATTTGTGACGGGGCGGTGCGGTCGGGAAAAACCCTTTGCATGAGCCTTTCGTTTGTGGCATGGGCGTTTTTTGCGTTTGACGGCGCGGCATTTGCCCTGTGCGGCAAAACCATCGTGGCGCTCAAGCGCAACATTTTGACACCGCTGCTGCCGCTGCTGCGGGAACTGGGCTTTGTTTGCCGGGAACAAACCAGCAAAAACTACGTCGATATTACTTTTGGGGGCCGGTGCAACCGGTTCTATTGCTTTGGCGGCAAAGACGAGGGCAGCGCGGCAAATATTCAGGGAATGACATTGGCAGGCGTGCTGCTGGACGAAGTGGCGCTCATGCCCCGCTCGTTTGTGGAACAGGCCCTGGCGCGGTGCTCGCCGGAGGGTGCGCGGCTGTGGTTTAACTGCAACCCCGCCAACCCGCAGCACTGGTTCCGCCGGGAATGGATTTTGAAACGCGAAGAAAAGAATGCCTACTACCTCCACTTTACTATGGACGACAACCCCTCGCTGAGCGAAAGCGTGAAAGCGCGCTACCGCTCACTCTATAGCGGCGCGTTCTACACGCGCTTTGTGGAGGGCGAATGGGCGGCCGCCGACGGCCTGGTGTATCCTATGTTTGCGGAAGAGCGCCATGTGGCCGCGATTGAAACGCTGCCCACGCGCTGTTCGAAGTACCTGGTGTCTTGCGATTATGGCACGGTGAACCCCTCGTCGTTTGGGCTGTGGGGGTTGCAGGGGGGCATATGGTTCCGCCTGCGGGAGTATTATTGGGACTCACGACAAAAAGGGCGGCAGCGCACGGACGAAGAGCATTATCGGGGGTTGGAGCAGTTGGTGGGCCCCGCCCAGGTGGAATGCGTCATCTGCGACCCTTCGGCGGCCAGCTTTATGGAATGCATTCGCCGACATGGCCGGTTTTTTCCCCTACCCGCCAAAAATGACGTCCTCAGCGGCATTCGCCTGGTGGCCGACGCTTTGCAGGCGGGCAAACTGCGCATCAGCGCCGCCTGCACCGATTGCATCCGCGAGTTTGGGCAATATGTGTGGGAAGAAGACAGCGGCCGCGACGCGCCCCGCAAGGAATATGACCACGCCATGGACGACATGCGCTACTTTGCGGCACACGCCCTGCGTGATTTTGCGGCGGAACCGGCGTCGGGGTGGTTTGTGGGGGCAGTGAAGCGGTGAAGATTTTTTGCGGCGACGGCGATGTGGCGTATTAAAAGAATCGGCACAAATTTGAAAGGGTGATATTTTGGCAAAACCATGGAAAAAAAAGGAACCCTCGGGGACGAGGCCGGGCGCGGGGCTGCCGGCGGCGTTTGAGGGGATGGAGCGTGGGCGGCGCAATCGCGCGGCGGCACTGCTGCGCGGCGGGGGACAGGGGGAGGAGCCTTTGGGGGAGGTGTGCTGGCCCGGTTCGCAGGCGGCGCTTTATCGCGGGCTGCGCGAAAACGTGCCCATCATCGACGCGGCGGTGATGCGCCTGGTGCGCCTGCTGGGCGGTTTTACGCTCACCTGCGCGGACGAGGCGCTCACGGCGCGCATGCGCGAATTTGTTGAAATGCTGCCGGTGGGCGGCACGCAGCACGGGATTTCGGCCTTTGTGGCCAGTTATTTTGAGCAGCTGCTCACCTTTGGCACCGCGGTGGGGGAGCTGATTTTGCGGGAAAACAACGCGCCCGCAGCCCTGTGGAACGCTCCTTTGGAGGGCATTGCCCTGCGGCGCGCCAAAAACGGCCTGGACGTGGAAATTTGCACCCTAGGCAAAGACGGGCGTTTGTTGCCCGCAAAATCTCCCGATTTGCTGCTGTATAGCGTGCTGTGCCCCTCGCCGGGGGCATTGCGGGGGCACTCGCTGCTCAAGGGGCTGCCCTTTGTTAGCGGTGTGCTGCTGCAAATTCTTGACACCATTGGCCAAAACTGGGAGCGGTTGGGCAACGTGCGCTTTGCCGTCACCTATCACCCCGACAGCGACCCCAATGAGCTGGCCCGCGCCGGGGAGCGCACCAAGGCCATTGCGGAGCAGTGGGGCAGCGCCATGCGCGAGGGCGCGGGTGTGCGCGACTTTATTGCGGCGGGCGACGTGCGCATTGGGGTGATTGGCGCCGACGCGCAACTGCCCGATTGCAGCGTGCCCATGCGGCAGCTGCTGGAGCAGATTGTGGCCAAAACCGGCCTGCCACCCTTTTTGTTGGGCCTCACCTGGAGCAGCACCGAGCGCATGAGCTCTGTGCAGGCCGACCTGCTCACCAGCGAACTCGAAAGCTATCGCCGTATTCTTAACCCGGTGATTTTGCGCATTGCGAAGAATATTTTGCGCCTGTGGGGCGAAGACGACGCCTGCACCGTGGAATGGGACGACATCACCCTGGCGGACGAAGTTGAGCTGGCACGCGCCGGTTTGCTGCGCGCACAAGCCCACGCACTCAAATTGCGTTGAAAAACCTTGCGCCGACGCGGTGCGTATTGATTAAAAGAAAAAAATCGCAAAAGGAGGAATCTTATGCAAATGCAAAAGCAGGCGGGGACGGCACGGCAAGCCGGCGCGCAGCCCACCGCGGGCGATCTTGCGCTGATTCACAGATATAGCCGCACCGAATTGCCGGCACAGGACGTTTATATCTTTGCGGCCACGCTTTGCGACAACGAGATTGACCGCGACGGCGAACGCTTCACGATTGAGGCGCTGCACACGCTGGCGACGCTCTTTGTTGGCAAAACCGGCATTTTTGACCACAGCGGCAAAACCGGCGACCAGGTGATGCGCGTGTTTGAAACCTGGGTGGAAGAAAGCGCGGCGCAGCGCACAGCCGACGGAAAACCCTACGCCGCCTTGCACGCCAAAGTCTATATTTTGCGCGGACCCGAGAACGAAGCCCTCATCCGCGCCATCGATGGCGGCATTAAAAAAGAGATTAGCGTTTCGTGCGCGGTGCAGTCGGTCAAATGCTCTGTTTGCGGCAAGCCTTTTGCGCGCGAGGGCTGCACCCATCGCAAGGGCGCCGTCTATGACGGCGCGGTTTGCCACGCTGTGCTTGAGCACCCCACGGATGCTTATGAGTTTAGCTTTGTGGCTATCCCCGCCCAGCCCGCCGCCGGTGTGCGCAAAAACAAACACCCCGAGGTTAAAATTGTGCCCCCCACGCCGACGACGCACACCCCCGCGGCAAGCCCGCAAGCGAAGAGTGAGTGCCCCACGGACGCGCTGCAGCGGCAGCTTTGGATGCCGCTGGAAACGGAAGAAAACCTCGCGTTTAAAATGAGCGGCGTTGAAAGCGGAAGAAAAGCCGGTATTTAAAGAGGGGCGGCAGCATTCACAAGCAAAGACGACAATCCAATTAGGGCGTGTTGACACTAACGCTCAACGCCCATCTTCTGGCGGATTTTCCGCCGTTCTGCGTTAATTTTTTTTGTAATACGAAAGTATGACTGCAAAAAATTTGACTTGTCGGCAAAAAATCCGCTCAAAATCTGGACATTTCGGATAGTGTCAACACGCCCTAAAATAAACATTAAAAAGGAGAACACTATGGCTTACGACAACATCCAACTCGACAAAGGGCTTTACACTACGGGCAAATCGCTCACACAAGCACTCGAAACGACGGACCCAAGCGAAAATTATCGAGGCACGGCGCTGGAGGGCTTGGACGCCTATGAGCGGCAGCTCAAGCGTTTTGGCATTCATGTGGCGGGCACAGGCAGCGACCGGATTGAAAAATTCTTCCGCAGCGGCGAAACCGCCACCCTCTTCCCCGAATACATTGCCCGCGCGGTGCGCCAGGGCCTGGAGCGCGCCGACAAGCTGGCGGAAATCACCGCTGCCACCACCATCATCAATGGCCTGGATTATCGCTCGGTTAGCTGCGAAACCGAAAACGGCGCGGACACGCCCACGGCGGAGGCGGCGCAGTTGCCTGTTACCCAGCTGCGCTCCAAGAGCAGCCTTGTGGGCATGAAAAAGCATGGCCGCGTGCTCAACGCCAGCTACGAAGCACTGCGCTATCACCGCCTTGATTTGTTCACCGTCACCCTGCGCCAGATTGGCGCCGAAATTGCCAACGCCCTGCTGGCGGAGGCGGTGGAGGTGCTCATTGACGGCGACGGCACTGCCGGCACTGCCGCGCTCACCGTGAGCAAAGGCGGCAGCGACCTTAGCTACGCCGACCTGATTGCGCTGTGGAACAGCTTTGACCCCTTTGAAATGACCACCCTGGTGGGCAGCGCGGGCGCCGTGCAGGCAGTGCTTGCCCTGGACGAAATGCGCGACGGTTTTGCCGGTCTTGATTTTCATGGAAGCGGCAATTTGGTCACCCCGCTGGGCGCGCGCCTGCTCAAAAGCGCCGCCGTGCCCGCCGGCCAGTTGCTGGCTCTTGACAAAAACTGTGCACTCGAAGTTGTGAAAGCCGGCGATATTCTCACCGACTATGACAAGCTCATTGACCACCAGCTTGACCGCGCCGCTATTAGCGCCACGGTTGGCTTTGCCAAAATTTTTGCCGACGCGGCCGTTGTGCTGCAATAACAGGTTTTTGTGCGATTCCTCAACGAGACACGAGGGGGCGCAAAAAAACGCGCCCCCGCAAATCATTGCGGGAACGGAGGACCCCCATGACCCAATACACCATCCTGGGCCGTTTGCGGCTCATGACAGCGCTTGACGACGAAGGCGCGCGCAATGCGCTGCCGCTGTGCCAGGCGGCGCTGCTGCAATTGCTGCCGCAGGTGCGGCGCGGCGCCAACCACGAAGACCCGCGGCTTGACCAACTGGCGGCGACGGCGGCTTTTTGCATGCTGCTCCAGCGCGAAACCACTGCCGATGAGGCGTATGCCGGTTTTAAGGTGGGCGATATCAGCGTCACCAAAAAAACACCCAACCCGCGCGAAGGGCTTGCCCGCGCCGAAGCCTTGCGCGCGCAGGCCTGTGCCGAGGCCCGTGATTTGCTATGTGACACCAGTTTTTTTGCGGGAACAAAAGCATTTTGAGGCCTAATGAAAAAACGGAGAAAACATGAACGAAATTGAAACCATTAAAGACATTATGGAGCGTTTTGGGCGGCAGGTGTTTCTCTGTTTGCCCGACGGCTGGCAAAGCGCGCGGTTCGGCGCGTTTTTGCAGCCCTTGCGCTACAAAAACAAGATGTATCTTGGCGGTGTGAACACCCGCATCGGGTTTAATCGCGAGGGGTATTATCTCTATCTTGGCCCCCCCGCGCACGACCTTAGCCAGCTCCCGCGCGAAATGTGGATTCAGTGCGGCGCCGAGCGCTACACTGTGGACCGCACCGAAGTTGTGCACTTTGCCCAGACACCCAGCCACGTGTGGGCTATTGTGCGCAGCATGGTGGAATAAGCAAAATTTTTTTTTGCACCCACAACGCAAGATTTGGAGGCCAAACATGTCTGCTATCAGCGCAATGCCCAGCGCCGTGGCCACGTGGCTCGGCACGCTGGAACAAACCCAGGGGATCACCTTCCTCACGGAATTCCCCGCACAAAACAAAGCGGTGCCGCTGCGCAGCCCCATTGTGGCCGTGGGCCTGAACAGCGTCAACATCGCGGATAAATTTGTTGCAAACGACGACGGCGTGTTGGAGCGTCAGGAGTATTGCCGCGCCGCGCAACTGCGCCTGCGGTTGGGTGTGCATGTGCCCTTTGCCGAAGGCGGCGCACGCTGCCACGAGATTTTTACGCTCGTGCTGGATATGCTCACCTTTGCCAGCGACCTGTGTCTTAAGGCCAGCGGCTGCAAAGAGGTCACCGCCCACCGCGACACCGACGCTTTTGTGCTTGAGGCCTGGGCCGACGTGGAAGCCGATTTTTGCCCCGCCGAAAGCACGGGCCTGACGCTGGCATCTTTTTTGCCAAAAGATTTGCTTTGCGGCAGCCACATTTCGGACGCCGCAATTCATCTTTCGGGCGGGGAGCGCGCCTGGGTCGATTCGCCCTTTTATGTGGGGGCCTACGCGGGCAACGGCGCCGCCACCCGCACCGAAGATCTGGGGTTCCGCCCCCGCGCTATTTTTGTCGCCGCCGTGCAGTTCCCGCCGGTTCACCCTGTTTTTAGCACCGGCACGTCGGCCTATTTTGGCTTTGCCGCCGGCAGTTATGGCACCATGGGCGTTGAGCTTATTAGCACCGGCTTTCGTCTTCTTGGGGGCGGCAGCTATGCCCTTGGCACCACCACGCCCGCTCTTAATGTGAGCGGCACACAATATTTCTACTTTGCGCTGGTATAGGGATCTGCGTGCACGCTGCCACCGCCGATGACGATGTCTCCGTCATACAGCACAACCGCTTGCCCGGGCGTGATTGCCCGCTGGGGTTCGTCAAAGACCACGCGCAGGGTGCTGGGACCGGTTTGCACGGCGACGGCCCACTGCTCCGCCTGACGGTAGCGCACTTTGGCCTTGCAGCGCAGCGGCGCTTCGAGTGCGTCGCACGCGACCAGGTTTAGCTCGCGGACGTGCGCTTCTTTGCTAAAAAGCAGGCCTTCGCCGCCCACCGTCACGGTGTTGCGCGCCGAATCGATTGCGCACACATAGCCCGGCCGGGGCAGCGCCAACCCCAACCCCTTGCGCTGCCCCAGCGTGTAGCAGGGTGTGCCCCGATGGGTGCCCAGCACCTTCCCTTCCGGCGAAACAAAATGCCCCGGGCAAAGCGGCCTGCCCCAATAGCGCGCCAAAAACGCCCCGTAATCCCCTTCGGGCACGAAGCAGATGTCTTGGCTGTCGCGCTTTTGCGCGTTGAGCAGACGATATTCCTCCGCCAGCTCCCGCGCTTGCTCTTTTAAGTATTCCCCCAGCGGAAAAAATGTGCGTTCTAGCTGCGCTTGCGTGAGCATATAGAGCACATAGCTCTGGTCTTTTCCCGGGTCCGCGCCCTTGCGCAACAGCCACCGGCTCCCCTGCCGCGTTCGCCGCGCGTAGTGCCCGGTTGCAATGCTGTCATATTCCAGCGCCCGCGCTTTTTCTAGCAGCGCGCCGAATTTTAAGTAGCGGTTGCAGTCAACGCACGGGTTTGGCGTTTCGCCTTTTGCGTAGCCTTCGGCAAAGCGGCGAATCACCGTTTTGGCAAACAGCGCCTGCATGTTGAACACATAAAAAGGGATCCCCAGCCGCTGCGCCGCCGCCCGCGCGTCCTCTGTATCCGAAAGCGAACAGCAGCTCTTTGCCCGCGCCGGTGCGTCGGCATCTTGCGGCAGCAATTTTAAGTGCACCCCCGCGCAGTCGTGCCCCTGCTCCATCAGCAGCGCGGCGGCAGCAGCACTGTCTACCCCCCCGCTCATCGCCACCATCGTCCGTGGCATAACTCACCTCCTGTTCTTTTCTTATAAAGAAAAGAACCAAAAGAACTTTACTCGCTTCGCTATGTGCGGGCAAGGCAGATTATCCTTCGCTGGCGGCGCGCACAATGGCCGCGAAGTCTGCGGCTTTCAGCGACGCGCCACCAATCAGACCGCCGTCTACGTCGGGCTGGGCCAACAGCTCGGCGGCGTTGGCGGCGTTCATGCT
>JAITBA010000033.1 GCA_031283835.1 Oscillospiraceae bacterium | reverse complement strand
GTCGACTTCGTGCCAAAAATAGCCCTCTTCGTCCCGCAGACTGCGTCCGTCTGTCACGGGACCCCAGCGATAATCGTTCCACTCACTGGTGGTGGTCAGGTGCACGCCAACCGAAAATTCGGGGTGCGCCGCCGCCCACTGGCAGGCGTGCTTGGCCCAGGGGCAGGGGAGCATCACGGTGGAGGAGGTGATGCAGCCTTTTTGCAGCAACTCTTGCGTGGCGAGGTTTGCGCCGAGGAAAGAACCGTAGTCGTCCGCGTTGATGATAAGGTATTTTTCCATGGGATCAGCCTCCGTAATTTATTGTACGCACAAAATTGGTGCGTCGTCAAGCAGCACCCTTCGGTCTAAATTTCCAACGTCCCGTCAAACACCTTCAGGCAGTCGCCGGAGAGATAGACGGTGTCGTTGGTATATTTGACCCACAAGTCGCCGCCGGTGAGCTGCACGCGCACCTCTTCGTTTTTGGGGCACAGGCCGTTTTCGGCGGCGGCAACCACCGCGGCGCAGGCACCGGTGCCGCAGGCCATGGTTTCGCCGCTGCCACGCTCCCACACGCGCAGCTTAAGATTGTGCCGGTCAACCATGTGAACAAAGCCCACGTTCACACGCGCGGGGAAGAGTGCGTAGGCATGCTCAAGCAGGTTGCCAATGCGTGCAACGTCCACGCTGTCGGGGCTTTCGTCAAAAAACAGCACCGCGTGGGGGTTGCCCATCGAAACACAGGTGATGCGGAAGGTTTCGTCTTGCACGGTGATGGGCTGGTCGATGATGCGCGGCAAATCCAGGGTTGCGGGCAGCGCGGCGGGCGCAAGTTCGGCGACGCCCATGTCTACCGAGACGGTGTAGACCTTGCCCTCGCGGGTGTGCAGCAGCAGGCGCTTGACGCCGCCCAGGGTTTCGATGGTCAGCTCTTTTTTGTGGGTCAGGTCGTTGTCAAACAGATACTTCGCAACGCAGCGGATGCCGTTGCCGCACATGACGCCTTCGCTGCCGTCGAGGTTGAACATGCGCATTTTGGCGTCGGCAACGTCGCTGGGCGCAATGAGGATCACGCCGTCGCCACCCACGCCGTAGTGCCTGTCGCTCAGGGCGATGGCGAGGGATTCGGGGCTTTCGATCACTTGGTTAAAGCAGTTAAAATAGATGTAGTCGTTGCCGCAGCTCTGCATTTTTGTAAAACTGAGCTGCTGCTTTTTGGTGCGCATGTGGGTGATGTCCACGAGTTCCGTGTTGATTTCGCTGTAGCGGGAGCGCAAGCTATCGGCCAGGGCGTTGGCGGTGTCGATGCTGGTAAGGCAAGGGATGCCCAGGCGGGTGCTCAGCGTGCGGATCTTCACGCTGTCGCGCATGGGGTCGCGTCCCTTGGCGCTGGTCGAAATCACATATTGAATTTTACCGCTCTCGATGAGTGTGGCGGTGTTTTCGCTCGATTCGTGAATTTTTGCCACAGGCGTGGCGCCAAGCCCGGCCGCACGCAGCACTTCGGCGTTGCCCTCCGTGGCGTAGAGCTGGAAGCCCAACGCGGCGAACTTCTTTGCAATGTCGGCAATTTCGGGCTTATCCTGTTTGCGCACAGTGATGAGCACCCCGCCGGTGCGCTCCATCTTAAAGCCCGCGCCGGTCAGGCCTTTAAAGAGCGCCTCCTCCAGGGTTTTGCCAATGCCAAGCGCCTCACCCGTGGATTTCATTTCGGGGCCCAGCTGGGTGTCGACCCCGTGCAGTTTTTCGAACGAGAACACGGGCACCTTCACGGCCACATAGGGGCCCGAGGGATAAAGCCCGGTGCCATAACCCATGGCGGCCAGAGATTCCCCTGTCATGGCGCGTGTGCAAAGCTCCACCACGGGCACGCCTGTCACCTTGCTGATGTAGGGCACGGTGCGGCTGGCGCGCGGGTTCACTTCAATCACATAAAGCTCTCCGTGGTAGATAATGTATTGAATGTTCACAATCCCCTTGATATGCAGCTCCAGCGAAATGCGCTTTGTGGCGCCAATAATCGCTTCGACCATCTCGTCGTCCACGTGCATGGCGGGGTAGACCGCGATACTGTCGCCGCTGTGCACGCCGGTGCGTTCAATGTGCTCCATAATGCCGGGGATCAGAATATCCTTGCCGTCGCAAATGGCGTCCACTTCAATTTCGGTGCCCATCAGATATTTGTCTACTAACACGGGGTTTTCGATGCCCGTGCCAAGAATGATTGCCATGAACTCACGCATTTCGTCGTCGTCGTTGGCAATGCTCATGTTTTGGCCGCCCAGCACATAACTGGGCCGCACCAGCACGGGGTATTCCAGCTGGTTGGCCGCGACAATGGCCTCCTCCGCCGTCATCACGGTGGTGCCCGCCGGGCGCTTGACCTGCACTTTTTCGAGCAGCGCGTCGAAGCGTTCGCGATCCTCAGCGGCGTCAATGCCGTCAAAGTCCGTGCCCAGAATGGGGTAGTGGTTGTCGCTCAAAAACTTTGCCAGTTTGATGGCGGTTTGCCCGCCAAAGGCCGCCACCACACCCACCGGTTGTTCGATTTTTAAAATAGAATCCACATCTTCCGGGGTAAGCGGCTCAAAATAGAGCCTGTCGGCGGTGTCGAAGTCTGTCGAAACGGTTTCGGGGTTGTTGTTGATGATAATCGCTTCGTAGCCCAGTTTTTGCAGGCTGCGCACGCAGTGCACGCTGGCGTAGTCGAACTCGATGCCCTGCCCAATGCGAATGGGCCCGGAGCCTAGCACCACGACCCGCTGTTTGCCGCTTTGGTGCAGCAGGCCGGTTTCGTCCTCCCCTTCGGGCACGGAGTAAAAGTACGGCGTGGCGGCGTCAAATTCGCCCGCGCAGGTGTCTACCATGCGGTAGGCATAGCTGGGCGCACAGGGCAGGGGATGACCGGAAAGCTTTTGCAACGCAGCGTCCGGGTAGCCGATGCGCTTGCCCCGGGCGTATTCCTCCTGGCTGAGCGCCTTGCCCGCAATGCTTTGCTCGTAGGCCGCAATGCCCTGGAGCTTATCGAGAAAATAATTGTCAATCAGCGTGGCGTCGTGAATTTGCCGGGTGGTCACGCCCCGCATCATCAGCTCAAAGATTTGGAACAGCCGCTCATCGGTGCCTTCGGCGGCGAAGCCTAGCAGTTCTTCTGTCGTGTGCGCTTTCCAACGGGGGATTCGCAGCGTGTTGCGCGAGATTTCGACCCCGCGCACGGCTTTCATCAGCGCGTTTTCGAAGCTGTCGCCCAAGCTCATCACTTCGCCGGTGGCCTTCATCTGGGTGCCGAGCTTGCGGCTGGCGAAGATGAACTTATCGAAGGGCCACTTTGGGAATTTTAGTGCAATGTAGTCCAGCACCGGCTCAAAGCAAGCCATGGTTTTGCCGGTGACGGAGTTGGGAATTTCGTCGAGGGTGTAGCAGATGGCGATTTTGGCCGCCACTTTGGCAATGGGGTAGCCGGTGGCCTTGCTGGCCAGCGCCGAGCTACGGCTCACGCGCGGGTTTACTTCAATCACGGCGTAGTTATAGGTGGTGGGGTGCAGCGCAAACTGCACGTTGCAGCCGCCCTCCACACCCAGCGCCGTGATAATATCCAGCGCGGCGGTGCGCAGCATTTGGTATTCTTTGTCGGCCAGGGTGAGCGTGGGCGCCACGACGATGCTGTCGCCTGTGTGAATGCCCACGGGGTCAAAGTTTTCCATGGAGCACACGGTGATGACGTTGCCCGCGCTGTCGCGCATCACCTCAAACTCGACTTCCTTCCAGCCGGCCACGCTTTTTTCAATCAGTGCCTGGTGGATGGGGCTTTGACGCAGGCCGCCGACGCAAATCTGCCGCAGTTCGGCGTCGCTGCCGCAAAAGCCGCCGCCGCTGCCGCCCAGGGTGAAGGCGGGCCGCACAATAACAGGGTAACCGGTTTTGTTTGCGAAAGCAACCGCGCTTTCCACGTCGTTTACGACCAGCGAGGGGATGCACGGCTGCCCAATTTCGAGCATTGTGTCTTTGAACAGCTGGCGATCCTCCGCGCGGTCGATGGTATCGGGGCGCGCGCCCAGCAGCCGCACCTTGTGCTGGGCCAAAAAGCCCTCTTTGGCCAGCTGCATGGCCAGAGTAAGCCCTGTTTGCCCGCCCAGCGTGGGCAGAAGGCTGTCGGGGCTTTCCTTCAAAATCACACGCTTGATGGTTTTGACGGTGAGTGGCTCAATATAAATTTTATCGGCCATATGCTGGTCGGTCATGATGGTGGCCGGGTTGGAGTTGATGAGCACGATTTCGAGCCCTTCTTCGCGCAACGCGCGGCAGGCCTGCGTGCCCGCGTAGTCAAACTCCGCTGCCTGGCCAATCACAATTGGCCCCGAGCCGATGACCAG
>JAITBA010000012.1 GCA_031283835.1 Oscillospiraceae bacterium | reverse complement strand
GCAACGGCGCGCACAACCAAGCAAGCTTTGGCCGCAAAAAGCGCCGGCGCCGATTATTTGGGCAGCGGCGCGGTGTTTGGCACCCAAACAAAAGCCGATGCGACGACCATGTCCCTGCCCTTGTTCCGCAAAATTTGCCGCCGCGCGGGGGTTCCTGTGGTGGCCATTGGCGGCATCGACCGCACGAACATAACAAAACTCAAGGGCTGCGGCATGGCAGGCTTTGCTGTGGTGAGCGGCATTTTTGGCGCGGAAGACATTGCGGGCACAGCCCGAGAACTGCGCGGGCTTGCCGAACACATTCTTGCGCCGAATTGACAATTTTTGCGTTGCGTTTTGTTGCAAAGCCACACGGTTTTTGGCACACCGCCCTTCCAAAACGGAGGAGGAGCGGAACCGGATCAAATGAAATATAAGGGAGCAAAGGAACAATTATGACCCAAATGCAAGCCGCGAAGGCGGGTAGAATCACCGAACAAATGCGAACTGTCGCCAAAAAAGAAGGCGTGGACGCCGCATGGCTGCGCACAAAAGTGGCGGTTGGCGAGGTGGCGATTCCCGCGAACGTGCACCACACAAGCCTTGCGCCAAATGGCGTGGGCGCGGGGCTGCGCACAAAAATCAACGTGAATCTGGGCGTTTCGGGCGATAGCCGCGACTATGACCGGGAGCTGAAAAAGGCCCGGCTGGCGCTCGACATGGGTGCGGAAGCCATCATGGACCTTTCGAACTGCGGCAAAACCAGCGCGTTCCGCACAGAATTGCTGGCGATATCGGCCGCGATGATTGGCACGGTGCCGATGTATGACGCGGTGGGGTACCTCGAGAAGGATTTGCTGGATATTACCGCACAGGATTTTCTCACGGTGGTGGAGGCCCACGCCAAAGAGGGCGTGGACTTTGTGACCATCCACGCGGGGATCAATCGGCGTACCCTTGAGGCCTTTCGGCGTGCGCCGCGGCTGACAAACATTGTGAGCCGGGGTGGCTCGCTGCTGTTTGCGTGGATGGAAATGACCGGCAACGAGAACCCGTTTTATGCGCACTACGACGATGTGCTAGAGATTTTGCGGGCGCACGATGTAACCATCAGCCTGGGTGACGCAATGCGCCCCGGCAGCACCCACGACAGCACCGACGCCGCGCAGCTGCAGGAGCTTATTGAGCTGGGGCACCTGACAAAGCGCGCGTGGGAGAAAGATGTGCAGGTGATGGTGGAGGGTCCCGGCCACATGGCCATGCACGAAATCGCGGCGAACATGCTGCTGCAAAAGCGGCTGTGCCACAACGCGCCGTTCTATGTTTTGGGGCCGCTGGTGACAGACATTGCGCCTGGATATGACCACATCACTTCTGCGATTGGCGGGGCGATTGCGGCGGCCAACGGCGCGGATTTTCTGTGCTATGTGACGCCTGCCGAGCATTTGCGCCTGCCAGACATTGCCGACGTGAAGGAAGGCATTGTGGCTGCAAAAATCGCCGCCCACGCCGCCGATATCGCCAAAGGCCTGCCCGGCGCGCGGGACATTGACGACCGCATGAGCGACGCGCGGCGGCGCATTGACTGGGAAGAGATGTTTGACCTGGCGATTGACCCGGAAAAAGCGCGGGCCTACCACGACAGCCTGCCGCCGGCCGAGAAAAAAACTTGCTCCATGTGCGGCAAAATGTGCGCCATGAAGACGGTGAATCAGATTCTTGCGGGGGAGAAGATTGCGCTTTATTGCGAGGAGCAATAATAGAACATCCACGGAAACTCAGACCGGCGGCTTTCCGTGGATGTCTAATTCTTCTTTGCCGCGGCTGCGGAATCGCGGCGTAAAGCGGAGGATCCTATGAATCTTTTTGAAAAAACCGAAAAAATCACAGCGCTGCTGCGGGCAGAATACCCGGCGGCGCTGTGTTCTTTGCAATATGAGGATCCGTTCCAGCTGCTGGTGGCCACGCGGCTTTCGGCACAGTGCACCGACGCGCGAGTGAACCTGGTGTGTCCCGGGTTGTTCGCGCGGTTTCCCACGCCGCGGGCCATGGCGACGGCGGACGTGGAAGATGTGGAAGCACTCATCCGCACCTGCGGTTTTTTCCGCGTGAAGGCGCGGGATTTGGTGGCCATGAGCGGGCAGCTTTGCGCGCTGCACAACGAAAAAGTGCCCGGCGACATAGAAACGCTTACGGCGCTGCCGGGGGTGGGGCGCAAAACCGCCAACCTAATCTGCGGCGATGTGTTTGGCTTGCCCGCCGTGGTGGCAGACACACACCTGATCCGCATCACAAACCTGCTGGGGCTTGTGGCCACAAAAAACCCACAAAAAGTGGAAACCCAGCTGCGGGGGTTGCTCGCGCCGGCCGAAAGCAACGATTTTTGTCACCGCTGCGTGCTGCATGGGCGCGCCGTATGCATTGCCCGCCGCCCGCAATGCGGCCGTTGCGTGCTGGCGCCTCTGTGCGATCATGCCTGTTCTGATTCTTCGCCGGGAATCGGTACGCCGACGGACGCAGCCTTAGGTTCGTCGAATATGTCGTAGTTTTCTTCACAGGCCGGGCACTGAATGACTTCCGCGTCCGGCGGTGGCTCCGCTGCCCGCCACTCGTCACAGCGTCGGGCAGTCTTGCCGTATTCCCGGGGCGGGCGGTTGATGACATAGCGCTGCATGAGCAGCTGCGAGGCCGTGGTGCAGCCACTGGTTGGGGCTTTTTCTTCGGGGATGGCGGTGATTTCGACTGTGGGTTCGGGGGCGGGATGGGCGGCTTCCGCCGCGGTGCCGGTAGCGGAATCGCCGCAGCACCACCAGGGCACAGCCACCGGAAAGCAGCATTCCTTGCCCTCTGGCGTGACGATCTTAAATTTTTTCCAGCAGACCTGGTTGCAGGGGTTGCAATCGGGCGGGGGGCCGCAGGGGTTGGGGCCGCACCCACAAGGCCCGGGCGGCGCGGGCCACCCGCAAACCCCACCAAGACCCATCCCCGGGCCAAAAGGCGGGCCCATGCCGGGGAACATGCCCCCGTCAAAAAGCGGGCTAAAGCCGCCGCCCCCAAAGGGGAATCCGCCGAACCCGTTGTTGAAACCGCCGCACATTCCGTTCCCCCCCAGCAAACCGCTCAACATGGCGCTCATCATAGTATTGGCGTTGTTGCTGCTGTTGTTATTATTGTTATTATTGTTGTTGTTATTGTTTGCACCGCCAAAGCGGCCAAAACCCGGGCCGCCGGGGAATGGCCCCGGAAACGGCAGCCCCTTGGCGCCGCCGGGAATCTTTCGCCAACCCACTGGCGCGCCATCTGTGCAGTTGCATGCGCAATCCTCTGGCATATGTAAAAAACCTCCTTCTTTCGCGATACAATGTATCATATGCAAAAGGAAGAGGTTTTGTGATTTTTTTAGTGCCCGGCGTTCCCAAAAAACACCGCAAATACAATGCTTAATTTCAGGTGGAACTGCTATAAAGAGGGTATTTGGCGCACATAGCGTTGACGCTGGCGCGGATTTGATCGGCGCTGGCATCAAAATCTGTGGCGGCAAGAAAAATCGCCTCGGCAATTTTCTCCATCTCCGGTTCTTTAAAGCCGCGGGAGGTGACGGCGGGGGTGCCCACGCGGATGCCGCTGGTGACAAAGGGCTTTTGCGGGTCGTTGGGAATGGCGTTTTTGTTCACGGTGATATAGACTTCATCCAGGCGGTGCTCCAGCTCTTTGCCGGTGATGCCCAGGCTGCGCAGGTCAAGAAGCATAAGGTGGTTATCGGTGCCGCCCGAAACCAGCTGCACGCCCCTTGCCAGCAGGCCGTCGGCAAGGGCCTGGGCATTGCGCACAATTTGCTGCTGGTAGGTTTTGAACGCCGGCTGGAGCGCTTCGCCGAAACACACGGCTTTGCTGGCAATGATGTGCATCAGCGGGCCGCCCTGGTTGCCGGGAAAAATGGCTTTGTCGATGGCCGGCGCGAGCGCCGCTTTGCATAGGATCAGACCGCCGCGGGGGCCGCGCAGGGTTTTGTGGGTGGTGGAGGTGACCACGTCGGCGCAGGGCACGGGCGAGGGGTGCAGACCCGCCGCTACCAGCCCCGCAATGTGCGCCATATCCACCATAAACAGCGCGCCAACGGCCTTGGCAATGGCTGCAATGCGCTCAAAATCAATGGTGCGTGCATACGCGGAGGCCCCGGCGACAATCAGCTTGGGGCTGGCTTCTTTGGCCTTGGCCTCAAGGGCGTCGTAGTCGAGGTAGCCTTCGTTATTCACGCCGTAGGGCACAAAGTGATAGAGCTTGCCGCTCATGTTCACCGGGGAGCCATGACTCAGGTGGCCGCCGTGGGCAAGGTTCATGCCCAGCACCACGTCGCCCGGCTGCAGCAGCGCCGAATAGGCCGCCATGTTGGCCTGTGCGCCGGAATGCGCTTGCACGTTGGCATGCTCGGCCCCAAAGAGCGCCTTTGCCCGCTCAATGGCGATGCGCTCGGCTTCATCAACAAATTCGCAGCCGCCGTAGTAGCGCTTGCCGGGATACCCCTCGGCGTATTTGTTCGTCAGCACGCTACCCATGGCAGCGATGACCGCGGACGAAACAAGGTTCTCGCTGGCAATAAGCTCAATGTTGCGCTGCTGCCGCCCCAACTCCCGCGCCATGGCCGCGCCCACTTCGGGGTCTGCCGCCGCCACAAAACCAATTGTGTTCATCAAATCCGCAAACATTTTAATCTTTTCCTCCCAAGTCTTCAATATGTATTCTATTACACCTGCGGTGAGTAGATCGCGCACGTAAATTCTCTTTTTTACTTGCTTTCGTGCCCGCGTCATGCTTACGTTTTTTTGTTGCGGCGCACCTGCGATTGGCACACAAAACACCGTCTCCCGCCACGCCTGTCCTTTTTAATTATAGCACATCCGCGGGGTGCAGGTCAAGAAAAAATTAGGATTAGAACCACACGTATTCCGCCATGGCGGCGGGGGCGCACACCTGCGGAAAGCGCACGGGTTTTTCGCGCAGGCCTTGCAGCGGGGCGGGGCAAGAGACGCCGGTGGCGGCCTCAAGGGCCTCGAGTGCGGCAAATTCGTCGTTGGCGGGGGGCAAGCCAAGGGCGTCCAGCACGCTGGCGGCAAACTTGAAGGGGCTTGCGGTAGACACCACAACGGTGCGGGTTTGGTCGCCGGCGGCGCGGTATTCCTCCAGCACATGAAGGGCGCAGGCGGTGTGGGTGTCGCTCAAATAACCGTTTTGCTCCCAGGCACCGCGAATGGCGGCAGCGCACTGCGCCTGGCTGCAGGCCCCTGCCGCAAATGCTTTTTGCAGCTTTTGCAGCAGCGCGCCGGGGATTTTGTAGCGGCCGGCGGTGCGCAGCTGTTGCATCCACTCGGCCACCTGGGCGCTGTCGTGCCCGTTGGCCAGCCACAGCAGCCGCTCAAGATTGCTCGAGATAAGAATATCCATGGAGGGCGCGCTCGTAAGATAAAAATCGCGGTTGCGGTCATAGACGCCGGTTTGCAAAAAGTCGGTGAGCACGCGGTTTTGGTTTGAGGCGCAGATGAGTTTGGCAATGGGCAGGCCCATTTCTTTGGCGAAGTAACCCGCCAAAATGTTGCCAAAGTTGCCTGTGGGCACCACAAAGTTAATCTCTTCGCCCGGGGCGATTTTGCCCGCGCGCAGCAGGTCGCAGTAGGCGCTGATGTAGTAGACCACCTGGGGCACCACCCGCCCCCAGTTGATGGAATTGGCGGAGGAAAACACTTGGTTTTTGGCCTCAATGGCCTGCAAAAGCGCAGGGTTGATAAAGATGTCTTTCACGCCGGTTTGGGCATCGTCAAAGTTGCCCTCCACGGCCACTACGCGCACGTTGTTGCCCGGCTGGCTCACCATCTGGCGCTTTTGCACGGCGCTCACGCCCTCCACAGGATAGAACACGGCGATGTTGGTGCCTTCCACATCGCGAAAGCCCTCCAGGGCCGCTTTGCCGGTGTCGCCCGAGGTGGCGACCAGCACGGTAATCTCCTTGCCGCCGAGCACTTTTTTGGCCGACGCGGTCAGCAGGCGGGGCAGCAACTGCAGAGCAAGGTCTTTGAAGGCACTGGTGGGGCCGCAAAACAGCTCCAGCACGTCGGTGTTGTGGTTGAGGGGGCGCAACGGGGCCACAGAAGGGTGGCTGAAGGAACCGGTGTAGGCCCCGGCGACGCAGGCGGCAACTTCGCCGTTGGCCCAACCGCCCTTTGGCGTAAGAAATTGCCGCAGCACCCACGTCGCACGGTCAATATAGGGCAGCGCGGCCAGACGCGCAATATCTTCCATGGTGAGCCGCGGCATGCTTTGCGGCAAAAAAAGCCCGCCCTCGGCCGAAATGCCCTGGGCGATGGCCTGGGCGCTGGTGGCGGCAACGCGGCTGTCGCGTGTGCTGGTGTATTGCATGTGCATCTCCTTGATCACAGGATCACCTGAATTTGGTCTTTGCGGCGCGGTTTGGGCGGCGGTTGTTCGTTGCCATACCCTATGCCCACGCCGATCATAAAACGAAAATGCGACGGAATCTGCAGATATGACCGCCAGCGGAGGCCGGGTGAGGCGTCTTCGGCGAGATTGAACGCCGCACTGCCGGTTGCGTCTTTAAACAGAGCGGCGACGCTTCCAACAATCACAGAGGAAAGGCCCATGCTTTCGGCGGCCAGCACAATGTTTTCGCACATCAGGCCGGCGTCGAGTTGGCTGGCGTCTTCGGCAAACAAAAACACAAAGGCGGGCGCGTTGTGATAGAAGGGGTTCACATCGCTTTTTGTGTGCACAGGGGTGTCCCACCCCACAATGTTTTTAAAATCCACCTGCATTTGTGCCAGCATTGCCGGGTTGGTGCAAATGCGGGCGTGAATCGGCTGGGCGTTGCGCCCGCTGGGAGCTTGCAGCGCCGCCTGCCGCAGGGTTTGCAGCTGGCTTTCGCTCAGCGGCTCCGGCAGATATTCCCGCACGGTTTGCCGCCGCAGAATGACGTCTGTTGTGGGGTTGTGGATAATCATGTCAGCAAATCCTCAACCGTCTCGCTGTCTTCCCACAGGCGCTCAATGTTATAATATTCCCGTTGGTCGGGGGTGAAGATGTGGGCCAGCACAACGCCGTAGTCCAGCAGAATCCACCCGCTGGCGCGGCCCTCAACACCCTTGGGGGCCAGGCCGTGCCGCTGCTTGAGCTGGAATTCCAACTCGTCGGCCAGCGCCTTCACGTGGGTGGTGGAAGTGCCGGAAGCGATGACGAAATAATCGCTGATAATGGTTTGCTCGGTGGTGTGAATGGCCTTGAGGTCGACGGCCTTCTTGCTGTCGAGAATTTGCGCGATGGTTTTTACGAGTTCATGGGGTTCCATAGGGTTCTCCTTTGTGATTATCTGTCAATGTATGGTACCAGGCCAGGGAATCGGGGTGCACGGGCTTGCCCTGCGCTTTTAGTTTGGAAAAAACAAATTCCAGGATGTAGACAGAAGCGGCGTGCAGGCTTTGCGCGGCCAAAGCACGCACGGTTTCCACATCGGGGTAGCTGCGATCGGCAGAGATAAGGTCGGCCACGAAGACGACTTCTTCCGGCAAGGTCATGCCGGCGTGGCCTGTGGTGTGCCAGCGCACCGCGCCGAGGATATCGCTGTCGGTAATGTTCTTGTTGCACGCCAGCCAGGCCGCACCCGCAAAGGCGTGGCACACTTGCGGCGCGGCGACTTCGTGGGCAGTGAGGGGCATGCCCGCGCGGGCGCACCAATCGGCTTGCACGTTGAAGGGCATGGCCTTGGCGCAATCGTGCCACAGCCCGGCAAAGGCCGCTTTTGCGGGGTTGGCGCCGGTTTGCAGTGCCAGCTGCCGCGCCGCCACAGATACGCATTCGCTATGCCGCACGCGTGCGGGGGGCAGCAGTTGGCGCAATGCATAGTAGTCCGCCGCCGCGGGGGTCATCCAGGGCGAAGGGTCGGCCATGGCGCGCAGCCTGGCGGCGCTGATATCCACCGGAACAAAGCCCGGCAGCACCCGGATGGGTAAATCGGTTGCAACAGGGCAATCGTCGCGCCGCAAAGCGCACACGGTGCACAGGCGCAAGATTTCGTCGTAGTCTTTCCAGCGCGCAAACTGCGCCGCTTGGTCTGCGCCAACAAGCAAAAACAGGCGCGCGCCGGGATAAGCGCCCCGCACATGGCGCAGGGTGTCGATGGTGTAGCTTTTGCCTGGCCGCCGGGTTTCCCAGTCGCTCACCGGGCACGAAAAAGTGCGTCTGCACAGCTCCAGGCGGTCCTGCGCGCACAGGCCGGGGGCGTCCTTGAGCGGGGCTTGGCCGGCAGGAAAAATGAGAAGCAAATCCAGCGCCGCTGCTTTGTGGAAATATTCCGCGGCACGCAGGTGACCGATGTGCGGCGGCGCAAATGTGCCGCCAAAGATGCCAATGCGGCCGGCTGTTTTGTTTTGCATTATTTTAGCGAGATTTTGCGGCTGAGCAGCCAATTGGTGAGGAAGAACAGCCCCACGCTGATGCCCAGCGGCACCAACCCAATGGTGAGGTTCAGCTTGAAGGGCTCCACGCCTTCGGCCAGCATGCCGCCAAAGTGCAGCGGCACGTTAATGGCCGCGTGCCCGCTGATGAAATTCACCAGCCAAAGGCTGACGACGCTTGTGCCCACCAAAAACAGAGGGATAAAGATGCCCGGCTTTGCCTGAAAGGGGCGCACGTGGCTTATGGTGAGCGTGAACAGGCACACCATCATGGCAAAAACAAGGAAGATGAGCACAACCAGCAGCAAAAACGAGAAAAAGCGCGCAATTTCTGAAAAGCTGGGCATTTCAATCATGGTGCTCACCTCGTCCTTCATGCTGCTTAGGCCGACTTTTTCGAGGATGCTTTCGCTGGCGTTGGTGACCAGACGGCCGAGGTTTTTGCCAACGACATAAAACAGCCCCGCAGCCTCGGCGATATTGAGCAGCAGGAGTGCCACGTTGGTGATGAACTTGGACAGCAGCATCTCGAAGGTGGAAACCGGCAGGGCAAAGGTGAGGTAGCCCTGCTCGCTAAACAACGCGCGGTTGGTTCGCACCAGAATAATGACCACGCCCACTGTTTGCAGCACGGCGGCCAGCAGCAGCAGCAGAAAGTTCCAGATGAAACCAATGACAATGCGCCCCGCGCCCAGGTTTTGCTGCATAGCGATCAGCGTGCCAATGCCGCCGCCGGCCAAACCCGCCACCAAAAGCCACAAAAAGACGCGCCCGGTTTGAATGAAATCGTTCTTAATTAATTTTATAAGCATATCTGTGCAATCTCCTTTAAAATCAAAAGTTGCCAAAAAACAGCGAAGCGACCACGCCGCGCCACAGGTGCCTAGCCAATGTAGGGGAACACTTCCTGGAACAGGAGGTTGAGGTTTTTGCCCTGAACCTCGAGGTTTTCGACTGTGTCGTAGAGCAGCACTTGCTTGCGGCCAATCATCAGGACAAGGTCGAACACGCGCTCCATGTCATAGATCATGTGGGTAGAAAGCAGGATGGAGCTGCCCTCGGGGCGGTTGTTGAGGATGGTATCCATAATAAACTGCCGCGCAGAAGGATCGACGCCGCCCAGAGGTTCGTCGAGCACATAGAGCTTGGCGTTGCGGCACATGGTGAGCAGCAGCAGCAATTTTTCAATCATGCCCTTGCTCATGGTTTTCACCCGCTGGGTTGGCTCCAGCTGAAAGGATTTCAGCATTTTAAAAGCCTTGTCGATGTCGAAGTTGTGATAAAAATCGGCCATGTAGCGGATACACTGTTTGCAGTTCATCCAGGCGGGCAGGTAGCTTTTGTCGGGCAGATAGGCCGTGATGGACTTGGAGTAAGCCCCCACGGGCTGGCCGTCAATGCGCACAATGCCCTGGTAATCGTTGATCATGCCGGAAAGAATTTTCATCAATGATGTTTTTCCGCAACCGTTGGGGCCCATGAGCCCGATGATGCTGCCGCCGGGGATGGCAAGGTCAATGTTTTCTAGCACGACCTTGGAGCCGTAGGCCTTGGTGAGCTGTTTGAGTTGAATGATGTCTGGCATTCGGATTCTCCATTCTAAGGTGATTAGGCTTGTTTTTTTTGATTATTTTTGTGCGCCGCGTGGCGGCAGGTTTATCCGTTGTCGGCGATTTTTTTGATAGCGGCTTCGGGAACCGCTTCGCCGTGACGGACAAAGGAGATGGCCAGTAGCGCCAGAGCAAACGCAATGGGGCTATAATAGAACAGGGAGATGTAGCTGCCGCTGAACATGCGGAGTATGCCATAGACGATGGGAGAGGCGATTTGCGCGCTGAAGGTGGCGGTGTAGTAGTAGCCTGTGAAGGTGCCCACGCGCTGAACGCCGCCGATTTCGAGCACCAAAGGCAGGGTGTTCACGGTGATCATCATGTTGGCCAGGCCCGCAATAACCATGACAGGATAAATAAGCAGACCGAGGATTTTGGTGATGCCGCGCACGGTGTCGGCCACTTTTGAGAGCGCCTGGCCGAGGTTGTTGGTGCTTTGACCCAGAATTTCGTTGGCGAGGGTTTGGTATTGCGCTAAGTCGAAGTTTTCTTGCAAAAGCGAACGATGAAAGTCGGCATAACCGCCGTTTTGCCGCACAAGGGCGGGTTCTGTTTCGAGCATAAGAATATAATCGTCGGTATAAATCAAATCGGCTTGGGTTTTGGTGCCCGCTTTAATTTCGGTCTGGATGGGTTTGTTCCATTCGGTTACGCGGGTCTCCAGCGCGGAGTAGGCCTGGTTGAGCCGGGTGAATTCTTTGATGCTAAGACCCTTGGCACCGATAAGCCCCAAAAAGACGCCAAAAAAGACCACAAATGCCAGCAAAAAGGCGACCAAACCCGAAATGACGGTTTTTTTGCGGCCAAATTTTTTGCCAATCCAACCCGAGGGCAACGCCGCCGCCATGGAACACAGGGCGAAAATCAGCATGAGAAGCGTGGCCTGCGCGGTGTTGCGGTGGAGAATCTCGTCGGCGAACAAGGCAAAGAAGGTAGTGACGGCGTTTGTGCCGCAAAACAGAAAAAACAGCCCTGCCAGCATGAAAATCAGACTCGTGCGTTCCGCTTTGCAAAGCTTCAGGTTTTTTTGGGCCTGCTTTTCTTCCGCGCGCACGGCTTTCTCGGCCTGTTTGCGGGCCCGCGCGTCTTTTTCGGCCAATACGCCGGCGCTAAGCAGGCGGCTGTCTTTTTCCTTCACAAAGAACATGAGCACCAGCATGCCCACAATCATAACAACAGAGCCGATGAGAAACACATAGGGGAAGGTGTCGAACTCATCCACGCTGCTTTTTGGGATACCGGTGAGGGCGACATAGAGTATAGTGACCAACGTGCCCGCGCCCATGCCAATGGCGCCGCCTACGCCGCCCATGAGGTTAATGACGGCATTGCCTTCGCTGCGCAGGGCGGGGGGCGTAAGGTCCGGCATGAGCGCCACCACGGGGGAGCGCCACAGGCTCATAACAAACACGAACAGGATGATGCAGATCATCACGGCGGGCAGGGAACCCATCCAGGGGATGAGGGCAAACAGGAGGGCGCTGATGGGCGCGCCGATGAGGATGAACGGGCGGCGCTTGCCCCAGCGAGAATGGCAGCGGTCGCTAAGCTTGCCAAAGGCGGGCTGAAAGATGACCCCAAAAATGTTATCGAACGTCATAATAACGCCAATAAACAGGGGCACCAAGGTGAATCTGCCGGCCGCCGTAAGGGTGTTTTCGCCCTGCGCCGCCATAAAGTCCTTAAGAAAGCCCACGCCCGCCAGTTTTTCGCTCCAACGGGCTACCAGGGGCGAGGCCAAAAGAAAACGGTTGAGGATTTTGGTTATGTAGGGGTCGTAGATTTGCCAGGCAATGGATGTGGCCAAAAACCCAAAGCCCGCAAGAATTGTCTTGCCATAGTTTAGCTTTTCGTCTGTTTTTGTTTGGTTGGCCATAACATACTCCTTTTCGTTTTTTATAGAATGCTTATATATTATACCCTTTTTGGGCGCAAATAGCAAGGGGCTGGCCGAGAATTTATGCAGAATTCACACGAATTTTATTTTGGGCAAAAAAAGCTTGCATTTGGACAGAAATACGTTTAAACTATAGGGTAATAAATTATTTTTGCTCTGACGGAGGTACTTATGCAATTGCGCACAAAAACCCAGGCGCACCTGGAGCGCCTGATTGACACCGCGTATTTTTTACTGATTATCGCGGCGTTTTATTTGTTCATGAAGTATGCCTTCTGGCTGGTGTTCCCATTTTTGTTCTCGTTTTTTGTGGCGACGCTGCTGCAAAAGCCCATGAACTTTGCGCTGCAAAAAATCCGGCTAAAAAAGAGCTTCAGCGCGGTAGTGCTGGTGCTGGCGTTCTATTTGATTATTTTGCTGGTGATTGCCCTGATTGGCGTGCGAATCTGGTCGAGCGCGCAGGGGTTCATGTCGTTCCTCACAGCGCAGATAAAGAACCTGCCAAAGCTGATTGAGGGCATGCAGGGGCGTATCCATGCGCTGGTTGCCTGGCTGCCCGACAGCATAGAGGTGCGGTTTAACCAGTGGCTAGACGGGCTTGTGGGCGGTGTTCTGGCGGGCGAAAACGCCAAAGGCGACCAAGTGGGCACACTAAGCAGCCTGCTTTCGCGCGTGAATCTGGAATGGTTTAAGGCGCCGGTGAGCGGCCTTGCCACCGCAGCGGGAAAAATCCCCAGCGTTGCCATTGCGGTGGTTATCACTGTGATTTCCAGCTTTTTTGCCACGGGCAGCTACGACGCGGCTTCCAAGTTCATCAAACGGCAGCTGGCGCCCGCGCGGCAAAACGCGCTTTCGGCGGCCAAGCACATTCTGTTTTCGTCGCTGGGCAAGCTGCTGCGCTCTTATTTAATTATCATCGGCGTAACCTTCGTGGAGCTGGTGCTGGGGCTGCTGCTGCTAAAGCTTTTGAATGGCTTTGACGGGAAATATTTGCTCAGCATTGCACTGGCCACGTCCTTTGTCGATCTTCTGCCTGTGCTGGGCACCGGCAGCGTGATGATACCCTGGGCGATTTATAATTTGATTATGGGCAATATGGTTATGGGTGTTGGGCTGATTGTGATGTGGGTGGTGATGCTGGTGGTGCGGCAAATTATTGAGCCGAAGCTGATCGCCTCAAACCTGGGGCTGCCGCCCGTCGCAACGCTGGCGGGGATGTATATTGGCCTGCAGCTGTTCGGGTTCATCGGCATGCTTATTGTGCCGCTGCTGCTGATTCTGCTAAAAGCCCTCAACGACGAAGGGGTAGTGAAGCTTTGGAAGCGCTCGACGTAACGCAGGGAACCGCTTGCTATGTGCACATTCCGTTTTGCAAAGCAAAGTGCCCCTACTGCGATTTTTATTCGCTGCGCCTGTGCAAAGACGCAATCATGCGTGATTATATCAAAGCCTGCTGCGACGCGTTGTCGCGGCAGACTTTTTGGTGGAAAACGCTGTACATTGGCGGGGGCACGCCGTCGGCACTGCCGCCGGCGTTGCTGGGGCAGCTGCTGCGCACGGCTGTGCCGCGGTGTGTGCCGGGGGCCGAAGTCACCATGGAGTGCAACCCCGGCAGCGTGACGAAGGCGTTGTGCGAGACCCTTGCCGCGGGCGGCGTGAACCGCGTGAGCCTGGGTGTGCAATCCGTCGTGCCGCGGGAGCGCCGCGCCCTGGGCCGCACCGGCGACCCAAACGGCATTGTGCAGTCGCTCAAATGGCTTGACGAGGCCGGGATCAAAAATGTTTCGTTGGATGTAATGCTGGGGGTTCCATGGCAAACACAAAAAAGCCTGGCCGAAACCCTGGCGTTTTGCGCGCGGCACGCCGTGCATGTCAGCGCCTATTTGCTAAAAATCGAAGCGGGCACACGGTTTGCCGCGCACCCGCCGGAGGGCCTGCCTGACG
Source organism: Oscillospiraceae bacterium (assembly GCA_031283835.1). GTDB lineage: Bacteria > Bacillota > Clostridia > Oscillospirales > Acutalibacteraceae > WRMQ01. Next base: position 4,576 of record JAITBA010000012.1, on the reverse strand, counting down.
AAGACGCGCTGGCGGATCTATATCTTTTTTGCTGCGAATGGCTCGAAGCCCATGGGTTTGCGCAGTATGAGGTTTCGAATTTTGCCAAGCCGGGTGCCATGAGCCAGCACAATTTGCACTACTGGCGCTGCGGGGCATATTTTGCCGTGGGGCCTGCCGCCCACGGTTTTACGCAGGGCCGCCGCTGGCATTATGCGCGGGATCTGGATGCGTTTTTGCGTGGTGAACCGCCCATTGACGACGGCCCCGGCGGTGATTTTGACGAGCGGGCCATGCTGGCACTGCGCCTGCGGGAGGGCATTTGGGCGCCTTCGGCAGAAATGCTAACGCGCGCGAAGCAATTGCCCGGCCTTGTGGTTGCGGACGAAAAAGGCCTGCGGCTAACCCGGGAGGGGTTTTTGCTTTCGAACAGCGTGATTGGGAAGTTGCTCTACGGTTGATTAAATCCCACGGCTTCGTTAACCCGGGAGGGCGGTGGTGGTTTCGGCCGCGGTTGCGGGTTCTTCGCCGGGAAGGCGGCCCCAAACCGTGATAAAAAGCTCTGTGCCCCTGGGGTATTCGTTGCGCACATCCGGCACAACAGAGACAATGACGCCGGCCTTGTGGGTGCCGTCGTTGGCACGTTCGGTGCTCACAATTACAAAGCCGAGTTCCTCCAGCTCCTTGCGCACAGCGGCAAGATTTTTGCCAACAATGTCCGGTAGTTCCTCGTTGGTTTTGCCCCGGCTGATATAAAGCGTGAAGGTGGTGCCCCGCGGAAATTGCAGACCCGCCCGCAGATCCTGGTCAAGAATGCGGCCATCGGGGTTCAATTCGTCTTCGCGATAAACCAGCACCAGATTAAAAAGATCGCGTAGCTGTTTTTCAAGATCTTCGTCGAAGTCCTTGTTTGTTAGGGCGGGCACAGTCACTGTTTCGGTTTGTGAAGACGGCTCGGTGTAGAGGCTGGTGGTTTCTTGGTTGGTGCCGGCCAAGCCGCGCAGTGTGCGCGCAAATTCAGCAGGAAAGAAAACGCCCATAACCAGGATTGCCAGGGCCAGCCCGGCCGCAACAATGATGGCCGCCGTGCGCAATGCAATCTTGCCGGCAGAAGCCCGGCGTTTCTTTTTTTTCTTTTCTTGGGTTTCTGTGCTTGTGGCTGGCAGGGGGAGCAGCTGGCTGACAGTGCGCGGCGCCGGCGCCGCCTGGGCAATGGCCGCGGGCGAAGCCGAAAGCTCGGCGCGCAGCTGTTCCACGGTGCGCGTGCGGTCCTCGGGGAACACCTGCATGGCGTTGATAAGCGCGTTGATGACGTAGGCGGGGATGCGTTCGGCAAATTGCGCGGGCACCATTACTCTGTCGTTGTGGCGACGGCTCACGGCGTTGTCGGGGGCGGAGCCGATTAGGCTGCGATAAAGCACGGCGGCGAAGGCATAGATATCCGTCCACGCGCCCTGCTGGTCTTCCAGGCCATATTGTTCCAGCGCGGCATAGCCGTCGGCCAAATCGGCGGTCAGGTCGCCGTGGGCGGTGCGCGCCTGCCAGATTGAAAACCCGCCAATGCGCACTTTGCCATCCGTGCCAAAGAGCAGTGTGTTGGGCGAAATACCCCGGTGAAGAATCCCTTGCTGGTGCAGGCTGCCCAAAGTCGAAAGCACGGGCATTAATAGCGCGCGCGCGCGTTCCCACGAGATGCAGCCCTGTTTGCCCCGCAGCAAAAATTCCCGCAGGCTAACATGTTCCACATATTCATACACCGCGTAGCAGGTGTTGTTTTCCTCAAAAACGTCCGTGACGGCGATTAGGGCCGAAAGGCCGCGCAGATGACACAGCTTGCGCCACAGCTCAATGAAGTTTTGCGCACAATCTTGCCACACGATTTCGCAGCCCTGCATCACCAGTTGTGTTAGCTGCCCCTGCTCGCGCACGGCAATGGACGCCGGAAAAAATTCCCGCAGATACACAGGCTTGCGGGTTTGTTGGTCAAAGGCAAGGTAGGTGATGCCGTCGCCGTTTTGCTCCACAGAACAGCCAACGCCAAAACGCCCCTGCGCCAGATGGGTGCGCAACGGCAAAAAGGGCGCGGGCTGTGCAAACTGCGCGGGCGCGCCGCAAGCAGGGCAAACAGCAGTGCCGCCGAGCAAGTGCATGCACCGTGCACAGCGCTGCATGATTTCGTTGACAAACATTCAATCCCTCAGTTCAGATGGCTTTGCGGCCACCGTTTTATGGGGGAAATCGGCAAAAAAAGTTTCTATTCCCCCAATGATGCTTGTTGATTATAGCATAGAATGATACGTTTGTCAATTTACAGTTTTGTAACCATTGGGAATCATTGCCATTCGTATAACTTGGCTGCCAGTCTTTCCACAGCGCCCGGGCGCAGCGCCTGGGCATAGATCTGATCCATCCCCGCCTTGACCTGCGCGGCGGCGGCCTGCGCGGCGTAGGCCTCGGCCAGCAACTCCCGCATGGTGCGCTGGCAAAAACGCAGGCGCCCCCGGTGCGCCCGCAGCGCTTCCTTTTGCAAAAAGCGGGAGGCCTGCATGTGCCGCGCATTCTCAAAGTGGATGGGGTGCCGGCGGTTAGAGGTTACGCAGCAAAGCTTTAGGGCAGGGATCAGCAGGTGCTCGGGCGTTTCGGCAGGGAACAGGGAACAGGGGCACGAGATCACGTTCAGTCCGTTGCCCAGAGCATAGCCCCGCACGAGGTTCCACAACGCGGGGGCCGTCGCGCCATATTCATCCTCCAGCACCACCGTGTCGGCGTAGGCGGCCTCTAGCGAACTGCGGCGCAGCAACAGGCCCTGCCCGGTGATGGTGGTTAAAAACCGGCGGGTTTCGTGGCCAATGCGGCCGTTGGGCGGCAAAAAATGCCGCAGAGCAAAACGCGACGCAAAACGCTCCACCTTGGCAAGGTCCAGGCTTTCGCTTGCCACAAAGGCCATGTCGCGCTTAATGGCACGGGCAGCTTTGATGAACCGTGCGGCGCGGGTGAGTTCTCGCAGCCACGCGGCATGCAATCGGGTCAGCTCTTTGCACTGCGCACGCAGCAGCGCATTGTCGCGGCAGTCGTCAAGCGAAAGCACTTCTTCTCCGCCGCCGGGGAGCTTGGCCTCCAGTGCGTAGGGCACTTCGGCGTCGAGCACGCACAGTTTGCGTGCGGGCAAACGCACCGCGCAGCGCCGTTCCCGTCCGGGCGCGTCCCAAAAGGATTCCGCGGGGCTATCGGTTTGCAGGGCCAACTGGCACAGCGCTTCGAGCAGGGCCGCCGCGGCGCCGCCGTGCCCGCTTTTGAGCAGTACGCAGCGCCAGCCCGCGTCTGCCGGGCGCAGAGAAAGCAAATGCGTCACACAGCCCTCTGCTGTGTTGGAACGGAGGAAGCAGCCTGCTTCGTCGTTTGCGCTTGTGCCGGGCATTGGCATTAAAAGGCCCCCTTTTGCTAGCATAAACTGGTTTATCATATGCGCATGGAGCTTGGCACGTGCGGTTTCCGGCTTTTCCAAAAACGCTCCCGGCAAAATTATCCTCGCGAAAAAGATTGCAATTTACGCTTCACTATGTTATAATAAGCACAGCTTTTGTGCGAACTGCTCGCAAGTGCGCTATAAATAAGAAGGACAGGTGCGCGGGCACGAAAGCACGCAAAAGAGAGAATTTACGTGCGCGAACTGCTCACCGCAGGTGCGCGAACTGCTCACCGCAGGTGCGCTCACCGCAGGTGCGCCGCAGGTGCGTGCCCGGCCGGCATAGAAAACACCGGGAAGCGCCGTTGCATCATGGGCTGGAGCGGCATGCCGCGCGGCGGGCGGGCATGGCAGGTGCAAACGGACGAAAACGCGCTCGCGCCGCTGTCGTGGTAGGCTTGCACCCGGTACTCCGTTGATTGTTCCAGCGGCAGCCCCGTGTGAAGAAAATAATTTTCGAAGGTGTGACCCACCGGCACAAAGACGTTCTCGCCCTGCGTTTTGGCAAAAACAACATAGCCCGCCGCCGCCGGGGCATGGTCCCAGCGAAGCGCCGCCGTGTTGCCGCCCGGCAGGGTGACGCGCAGGTGCTGCGGGGTGGCGGGCCTGGGCAAGGCGGGGAAGGTTTCGGCCTGGGCCATGGGGCTAGCCTGGCTGGCGTGCCCGCCCCGCACAGACTGCACAAAATAATAGTACTTCCTGCCCGCTTCTGGCACTTGGTCGCGGTGTTCGCATTTTTCGGTTTCGGCAACCAGCCCATAGCCGCACCAGGGCGATTCGCTGCGAAACACCCGGTATTGTAGGCCGTCGGCGGGGGGCTGCCACTGCAACGCCACGCACCGTGTGCCGTCCGCCTCGGCGCTGAGCAAAGCGGGCGCAGGGGGTGTGGTTATGGGTGCTTCGGCAGGGGAGGCCGCGGTCGGCGGCGTTCTTTGCGCCTGCGCATATGGTGCGGCGGGCGTCTGGTAGGCAGGCGGCGCAGCCGGTGTTTCCCAAGGATAAAGGGTTCGTTGTTCCATATGAATCGCTCCTTATGTTCACTTTTTTAGCCTTCATTTTATTATATGTTCGCCGGCCCCGATGGTTTCCCCCGCATTTTTTTGTTTTTTCAATAATTTTGCTTGACAAACC
>JAITBA010000129.1 GCA_031283835.1 Oscillospiraceae bacterium | reverse complement strand
TCGAGAATAATCACACTTAACCAGTAGTTTGGCGTAACGCCTTGCGGCACGGGCAGCAGGTGCAGCGGCAGCCCCGCAAACGCCCGTGTGTAGCCCTCGCAAATTGCCTTGCGGCGGGCAATGCGCTGCCCCAACGTGCGCAGCTGCGCACGCCCAATGCCCGCGCACACGTTCGACATGCGGTAGTTAAACCCAAGCTCTTTGTGCAAATAATAAGGCGCTGGTTCCTTGGCCTGGCTGGCCAGGAACCGGATTTTTTCGATCCAATCCGCCCGGCGACTCACCGCCATGCCCCCGCCGGAGGTCGTAATAATCTTGTTTCCGTTAAACGAAAACACGCCAATATCACCAAAACTGCCGCAGGGCCTGCCCTTATACTTCGCCCCCAACGCCTCCGCCGCGTCCTCAATCACCGGCACGCCGTGCGCCCGGCACAGCGGCAAAATCGCATCCCAATCGGCGCTTTGCCCATAGAGATCCACCACGATTACCGCCTTTGGCCGATAAAGCGCGAATGCCTTTTCGAGCGCCGCCGGGTCCATGTTGCAGCTGTCCGCGCCGCAATCAATCAGCACAGGCGTTGCGTGTTCGTAGAGCATGGGGTGCACACTGCCCGCAAAAGTAAGGTCGGAGCAGAACACCACGTCGCCCGGCCCCACGCCCAGCACGCGCAGCGCCAGGTGCAGCGCCGCCGTGCCACTGCTCAACGCCGCCCCCAAAAACCCCTCGCCCACCTCGGCACAAATTTCTTGCTCAAAGGCGGCAAGATGCGGCCCCGCCGGGGCTAGCCAGTTGCTTTCTAGCGCTTCGCGCACCATCGCCTCCTCCAGCCCGTTTTGGTGCGGCGGCGAAAGAAAAATTCGTTCTTCAAGCTTTTCAAGCCCTTCGAGCCTTTTTGTTGCAGACGGCGTCAATTTGTGGTGCATGTGTTTCTCCCGAAAAACAGCGGAATCACGACGACACAGGCGCATATGCCCGCGCCGCGCCGCGCAAAGATTTTAAGTTTCGTCGCTGTCGTCTGTTTGGCGCCCGCCATAGCCATAACCGTTTTTGCCGTAGCGCCCGCTTCCGGTGCCGTAGCCATAACCGTAGCCGTAACCGCCCACATACTTCCCCGGGCGGCGATAGACGGCACTGTAGCCGTTGCGGCCCACCAGCCGCTCCGACGCCGCCATGGCGAGAACCGAACCCACCACCTTGATGCCTGCCACAGCAATTTCGTCCAGCGTTTCGTTGATTTGGTGCGCACGGGCATAATCGTAGCGAATTGAGTAAATCAGGCCGTCGAGATAGGGCGCAAGAACAATGCAATCGGCCACCACCCGCGCGGGGGGCGTGTCAATAATCACATAGTCAAATTCGCTGCGGGCTTTGGTCATCAGCTGTTCCATCCTCTGGCTGCCAAAGCATTCGGTGGGGTTGTCGGTCACGCCGCCCGTGGCCAGCACAAACAAACGCAAGTGCTTAATATATTGCACCGAATCCTCATAGCTTGCTTTCCCTGCTATCGCCGGCAGCAGCCCGGCAGCTTCGTTGGCCTCCAGCCCAAGGCTGCGCGCCACCGCGGGCTTGCGCAGGTCGCAGTCCATCAGCAGCACCGATTTTCCTTTTTGCGCCAACGCCAGGGCAAGGTTCACCGCCAGGGTGGTTTTGCCCTCGTTTTCGAAGGTGCTCGTCACCGCAAAAACTTTGCCCTCCCATTCCGCGGCCACGTTTTCGACCTTGGCGCGGATGGCCTTAACATTCTCGACAAAATCGAAGCTGACATTGCGTTTATCGAGGATGTGCAGCACATGGTCGTCTTTTTTGCGCTGAAACCGTCGCCGCCCCGCCACCTGAAAAGGCACCATGCCCAAAAAGCGCTCACTTGTGCGGCTGCGCACCTCCTGCGCGCTGCGGATGGTTTTCTTGCTCATCTCTAAAAGCACAAACAGCACCGCCATGCCGCCGCCGCCCACCAAAATTCCAAAGTTGCGCTGGCTCTTTGAGTCGTCGTTGCTGCTGATTTTCCAGGCTGTTTTGGGGCGGCGAATGATCTCGATGCCCAGGGTGGACTCAAAGCGCTTAAGATAATCGGGATACACCGTAATCAGCGCGTTGAGCACCTCGTTGCAAAACGTGGGGTCGTCATTCGTCACACCCAGGTTAAAAATGCCCGGTTCCGCCGTGGCGCTGATGTAGGACGAACGACGGATTGCGTCGCCCAACTGGGAGTAGTCTTTGTTGTAGCGCTCCTGCAAAAAAATGATCAGCAGGTCAATCACCGCGTCGCTTTGCAGCATCACAGTGTATTTGCCTGGCGTCGCCAACGTGTAGTAGCTGCGCACGGCCTCCTGCACAATCGTTTCGTTTGGCTTGCCTTTGTTGAGCACCTGGTCCACATACACCAGCATTGTGAAGGCCAGCTGCGTTTCGGTGTGATACACCTCCGAGCTTTTTTTCTTGGCCTGGATATACAGCCCGCTGCCGCACACCCCCGCCACCAGCGCAATGATCCACAAATGGCGCAGCAGCGTTCGAACAATTCGCGCAATATCAATCTGGGGCAGCGCCACC
>JAITBA010000114.1 GCA_031283835.1 Oscillospiraceae bacterium | reverse complement strand
CGGAAAGCTGATGGGTGGGAAAAGCCTTGTGTATTGCGAGGTTTAGCGGTTGGGCGCTTATTTCTGCCCCCGTTGGCCCGGTGGGGCACTCGCAGCCGGTGCCGCAGCACGCGTCGCTTTCGCAGTTTTTGCCTGGATAATTCGGGTACACGGCATTGCCCTCCGCCGCGCGTGCCTGTACCCGATACGTACGAGATTCGCCTTGGTTTGGGTTGTCAAATTGATTCATATGCAATTCTCCTGCCTGTTGAATTTCACGGCGATGCCTATATAGCGGTTCGTGGAACTGCTATAATACCGCAATTCATAGTATGCGGCGAACACGCGCACGGAAACAGGAAAATCTTTCGAATTGCGACGGGCGGCGTATTTTCGCTTTTTTCAAACCCAAAAAGCACCGGACAACAGAAGGCTTGTCCGGTGCTTTGTTTTGATTTTGAACGCACTTACGCTACATCTTCGCCGTCCGTCGCTTTTTCTGGGGGAAGGGGTTCTTCCACGGCGGGTTCGGGCGCTTTGTCTGCAACAGCAGCCTTCACCAAGGCACGCACATCAGTCATCAGTTCCGCCGCGGTGGCACGAACCTGCACCGTCGCGTCGTGAATAGCGACCCAGGCCAAATCCGCCTGGCTGGTGAGTTTTTTGGTGGCCGATTGCCGAATGACGGGCTCCGCGTCGGTCTTCGCCACTTTGGCAATCACAGTCTGATCGACAATGCGCAGCACTGCCATGTGCCGCAGGTCGGGTTCCGAGTCGCCCAACGCCACCACATTCAGCGCTTCAAGAGCCTCTTTTTGCTCCAGGAATTTAAACAGCTGCTCCACCGCTTTTTTGCGCACGACGGGTTCCGCGTCCTTGGAACTTGCGTGGGCCAGGGCGGCAATGTCTGTTAGGTGTTTGATGGCCGCGCGACGCACGTAGCTTTTTTCGTCGTGCAGCGCATAGGGGATCAGCCATTCCTGCAGCTCTGCTTGCGTGTAGTCGCCGCCCAGCAAAATCTGCAGCCCCAACCGCTCCGTGATCATGTAGCGCAGCGACCAGAGATTGACCTCCCGGCCTTGCACAGCCAGCGTTTCGAGTGTGCGGGGCGCTTCGTCGTTCTCCACCAGCAGATCCATGATGGTCTTCTCGCTCTGTTCCTGCTGCCGTGCCATGGCGCGCAGCTCCTCCCGCTTGCGCGCTTTATCGGCTTCCTCCTGTCGCAGTCGTTCCGCTTCCGCCTGCTGCCGCTGCAGTTCCTCCGTCGCAATTTCCTCCGACCGGTTTTTCTTTGCCATATCTTTCATTCCTTTCTAAAAAAGCAATCTGTTACCATGTTTTCATTGTACAGGAATAGGATGGATTTGTCAAGCAAAAAAAGAAAACAGGGAAAAGTTAGGGCAAAAAAACGACAGAGTTTTCCAGAATATAGGTTTTTGCCGTCGCATAGAGCGCTTCGCCTTGCTCTTCTTTTAAAGCGGAAAACTTCCTGTCCTGGCAGTCAATTTGCTCCTGCGCCAGCGACACCGTCTCGTTTTCTTCGTCAAAGGCGTCGTATTCTTTTTGAAACAGCGCACAAAACACGTCGCTCGTCAGCAGTTTCACAGCCTCCAGCGCGGCCCCGGTGAGGGGCTGCCCGTTTTTGCGAAAAAACATACCAAGGCCTTCGCGCCCATCTTGCACCACATAGCCCAGCGCATAAATCAGCCGTTTGGGTGTTGGCAGGGCGTCGAAGGCCGCGCGCAAATCCTTTTGCCGCTCCATCCACAGCTGGATATTGGTGCTCAGGCCTTCCACCAAGCGTTCCGGCGGCGTGTCAATCAATTTTTGCTGTGTCAGCGCCGCGTCGCAAAATTCCTCGCGCAGTTTTTTTTCGTGTTCCAGCACGGCAATCAGCGCCTGTTTTTTGGCCTGCCGCCGCCGGCCGGCTTGCAGCGCCTTTGCCCACGCAAACACGCAAATTGCTACCGCCGCCAGCAAAATCACATACGCTGTTGGGTAGGCGCGAATGGACTGGAGGAGTGCGTACATAATACCCTTCTTTCTTCTTGTGTATCTTGAAAAATTTAACGCAGTACGGCGGAAATCAGTCCGAAAAGACCAGACGCTTTTCAACGTGCTCGGTTTTTAAAATACTTCATCCTCTTTCGCGGCCAATCACCCGCACCGTATCAATTCAATCGTCTAAAGGGCGGGTTTTCAAAGTGCTTCATCCTCTTCTGTGGCCAGTGCGCGATAAATCTCGCCTTTGTGCCGCCCACTTTGCCGCGCGGCTTCTTTGGCGGCTTCGCTGGCAGATTTGCCTTCGGCCATCAGCGCCCTGGCCAGCTTGGCGGCTTGCGTCAGGGGCAGGGGTGTTTCTGCGGCGGGTACGGCCCCTGCCAGCACAAGCACCATTTCGCCCTTCAGCCCGCCCTCGGCGTAGCGCGCGGCAGCTTCCGCGCAGGTGGTGCGCAGCACTTCTTCGTGTATTTTCGTCAGCTCCCGCACAATGGCCAACGGTCGTTCGCCAAAGCACGCCGCAAAATCGCGCAGCGTGCCCGGCAGTTTGTGCGGCGCCTCATAGAAAAGCATTGTCCGGGTTTCGTCTTGCAGGCTCTCGAGGTGCGCCCGCCGGCTGCGCTTGTTTGTGCTGAGGAATCCCTCAAACGTGAATCGCCCGCTCGAAAACCCCGAAAGCGCCAACGCCGTGGCAAAGGCCACCGGCCCGGGCACACTTTCCACCGGCACGCCGTTTTGGTGGCACGCGGCAATCAGCTCTTCTCCCGGGTCCGAGATCGCGGGCATCCCCGCATCCGTCACCAGCGCGCCGTTTTCGCCCGCCAGCAGCCGCCGCAAAATCGCCGCCCCGCCTTCGCGCTTGTTGTGCTCGTGGTAGCTGACCATCGGCGTATGCACCTCAAAATGGTGCAGCAACTTTGCCGTCACCCGCGTGTCCTCCGCCGCAATAAAATCCACGGCAGACAACACCGCAATCGCCCGGGGCGAAAAATCTCCCAGGTTGCCAATTGGTGTGCCAACAAGATACAGCATCGGGTTTCCTCTGTGTGGCGGTGTGTGCCCCGCGCAGGCAATAATCACTTCATTAGCGGAAAGTAAAACACATCACGCAGCGAGGGCTGGTCGGCGATGATTGACAGAAAGCGGTCCACGCC
>JAITBA010000037.1 GCA_031283835.1 Oscillospiraceae bacterium | reverse complement strand
AAAACGCCGCCCCTGTGTTCGATTTCCTCAAAGCCCGCGGCATCATCGTGCGCAAATTTGGCGACAACGTGCGCATCACCGCCGGCACCGCCGCCGAAAACGCCGCCCTGCTTGCCGCGCTTGCGCAATATGCTTCGCAACAAACCGCCGCCAAACAACATCAATAAAAACACACGATCGGGAGGCCCCTTATGACTGTGACCGTCACCCGCCAAACCAAAGAAACCAACATCACCGCCGCCCTCAGCCTGGCCGGCGGCCCAGCCAACGTCGCCACCGGCGTGGGTTTTTTCGACCATATGCTCACCGCGCTGGCCACGCACGCGGGCTGGGGTCTTGCGCTCACCTGCGCGGGCGACCTGCATGTGGATGACCATCACACGGTGGAGGATTGCGGCATTGTGCTTGGCCAAGCCCTGGCACAGGCTCTGGGCAACAAATCCGGCATCGCCCGTTTTGGCAGCGCCGCTATTCCTATGGATGAAGCCCTTGCCGCCGCCCACGTAGATATCAGCGGTCGTCCCTTCCTGGTGTTTCAGGCGCAGTTTTCCCAGGCAAACGCCGGCGCGTTCCAGCTTTGCCTTGTTGAGGAATTCCTCCGCGCCTTCGCGGCAAACGCCGGAATCACCCTGCACATTCGCCTGCACTACGGCGCCAACGGCCACCACGAGGCCGAAGCCATCTTCAAGGCCGCCGCGCACGCCCTGCGCAAAGCCCTCCTGCCGCAAGCGGGTCTGTTGAGCACAAAAGGGTGTATCTAACGCTTTCGCTTTCACTTTGCGGCTTTTTTTGCGGTGCCAAAGAAGGCCGCGACGAATACACCAACAGAACAAAGGAATCGTGCTATGTTGATTTTTCCCGCCATCGATATCAAAAACGCCCAGTGTGTGCGGCTTTATCAAGGCGATTTTGCCACCGCCGAGCAGGTGGCCGCCGACTATATGCAAACAGCCCACAGCTTCAAGGCCGCGGGCTGCGAGTGGATTCACATGGTGGATCTGGACGGCTCTGTGGAGGGCAAGCGCGTGAACGCCGATATCTTTAGCCATGTGGCTCGCGAAAGCGGCCTGCAGGTGGAGCTGGGCGGCGGAATCCGCACCCTCGAGGATGCGGCATATTATTTTGAACGTGGTGTTGCGCGCGTGATTTTCGGTTCCGCCGCCGTGCAAAACCCGGCTCTGGTGGGTCAGGCGGTTAAGGCCTTTGGCGCGGCGCGCGTGGCCGTGGGCATCGACGCAAAAAACGGCTTGGTGGCCACCCGCGGCTGGCTCGACACCAGCGAAGTGACCTACCTCGACCTTGCCGCGCGCATGGAGCAGCTGGGCGTCGCACACATCATCTATACGGATATCAGCAAAGACGGCATGCTCAACGGGCCAAACCTGGCGCATTTGCAGGCGCTGCAAGCGCATGTGCGGTGCCGCGTCACAGCCAGCGGCGGCATAACAAACCTCGGCGACATTGCCGCCCTGCGCAGCGCGGGTCTTTACGCGGCCATCTGCGGCCGCAGCATCTACGCCGGCACCCTCGATTTGCGGGCCGCCGTTCTCAGTTCTGCCCCCTGAATTTTTTGCCGCGCAACACGGCGCTGCCCTTAACAAGAACTTTTTTATGATTCTGAACGGAGAAATTTTATGCAAGAATTTGAAGCGCTCTACAAAACCATCAGCCAGCGCCGCGAAGCCCCCGAGGAGGGCAGCTACACCTGCTACCTTTTTCAGCAGGGACTCGACAAAATCCTAAAAAAACTGGGCGAAGAAAGCACCGAAACCATCATCGCCGCCAAAAACCATAGCCGCCGCGACCAAATTGGCGAACTGGCCGACCTTGCCTTTCATGCGGCTGTGCTGATGAACTACCTCGACATCCCTCCCGTCGAAGTCGAAGCCGAGCTGGCACGCCGCGCCCAAAAGCAAAACAACCTCAAGCAGTTCCACGTAGTGGATAAGACCACGTAAGATTCAAAAACACGATAACATTGCACCAGAAAGGGAAACTTTAAATGAACGATTTTTATTCCATAGCGGCCCTGCTGGGCTGGGTGGCACTGGGGTTGCTGGGCCTGCTGCTTGTCGTCACACTCCTCCGCGCGGCGCTCTTTCGGCCAAAGGCCACGGCCGCCAACCCGCTGCCCGACGAAACCGCCGACGCGGAACGGGCGGCGACGCATCTTTCGCAGGCCATCCAAATCCCCACCGTGTCTTACCCCGAGCAAGAGCGCGTAGACTGGCACCAGTTCGAGCGCTTTCACGCTTTTCTTGAGGAAAGTTTTCCGCTGCTGCACAAAACCCTCACGCGTGAGGTGCACCAGCAAGCAAACCTCATGTATCGCTGGCAAGGCACAGACCCCGGCCTTAAGCCCATCGCGCTGCTGAGCCACCAAGACGTGGTGCCGGTGTCGCCGGGCACAGAGAGCGACTGGACGCACCCGGCCTTCAGCGGGCACAACGACGGCGAATACATTTGGGGGCGCGGGGCCATGGATATGAAAAACCACCTCATCTGTGCAATGGAAGCCGTGGAGACCCTGCTGGAAGAAGGGTATCAGCCGGCGCGCGATGTCTACCTGCTCTTTGGCCAAGACGAAGAGGTGGTGGGCGCCGAATATTCGGGCGCAAAGAGCATGTGCCAAATTCTGCGCGAACGCGGCGTGCTGCTCGAGAGCACCCTCGACGAAGGCGGCGCCATGCTGCCAATCAACGTGAAGGGCGTGCTCAAAAACGCGGTGCTGGCCGGCATCGGCGTGAGCGAAAAAGGCTATGCCGATTTCGAAATCAGCGTGAGTGCCAAGGGCGGCCACAGTTCGCAGCCCCCGGCTCACACGGCACTGGGCGACTTGGCGGCAATCATCCGGCGGCTCGAAAAACGGCAGTTCAAAGCCAAGCTCCTGCCCTATCTGCAAAAGCTTATCGAAAACGCGGGCCGCCGCATGCCCTACCCTCTGCGCCTTTTTGTGGTGAACCAGCGCCTGCTGCGCCCCGTGATTCTGGCCGCGATGAAGAAAATCCCCTTCGCCGCCTGCATGGTGCGCACCACCACCGCCGTCACCCAGGCCCAGGGCAGCCCCGCCTGCAATGTGCTGCCACAAAAAGCCGTCGCCGTGGCAAATTTCCGTATGATGCCCGGCACCACCGCCGCCGACGTGCAGACCCATATCGAACGCTGCTGCAAGGGCTTTAACGCGACGGTCAAGCTCCTCAAGTGCAACGAGGCCTCGCCGTTTTCGCCCACAGACAGCAATTCCTACCGGGTGCTGGCGAGCCTTGTGCAAAACAGTCACCCCGAAGCCATCATCACGCCCTACCTTGTCATGGGCGGCACCGATAGCCACTACTACAACCCCATTTGCGATTGCACCTACCGCTTTTCTCCCTTTCTCACAGATCTCAAGCTTCTGCTGTGCACCCATGCCACCAACGAGCGCATCCCCGTGGAAACGCTGGGCGAAGGCGTAAAATTTTTCAAACGTTACATCAAAGGCGCGGGTCAATAATTCCGCACAACACAGAGCAAAAGCGTCGAAGTGCGGACGGTTCACGTTGTTCACGGGTCATTGTCTTGCGCGGCGTTTTGCTCTTCGCTCCGTCTCTGCAGCGGCGGGGCGCGGGTGTGATTTGCCGGAGCGGCGCGCCAAGCAGGCCCATGTTCGCAATGTCATGGTACCCCTTGCAACACGGAGGGCAGCAAACAACCTCTTTCGATTCGCTTTGCAAAATAACCTTTCGTCCTTCCCGCGTAATCCGGTTTTTTGCGCGCTGTTTTGCGCCTGCCCGCCTGCGGCAGCGGCACCGTTGCCGCGCTATTTTTTGCCTAACCCTTCAGCATCAACCGCTTTGATGTTATGAAATTTTTTTGAAATGAACCTCCGAAAGGAAACCCTATGCGCCTAAAAGCACTGGATTTGCATGGTTTTAAATCGTTCCCCGACAAAACGCGGCTGGAGTTCGGCGCCGGCATCACTTGCGTGGTGGGGCCCAACGGCGCCGGCAAAAGCAACGTGAGCGACGCGGTGCGTTGGGTGCTGGGCGAGCAAAGCACCCGGCAACTGCGCGGTGCAAAGATGGAGGACGTAATTTTTAGCGGCACAGACCGGCGCCGTGCCCAGGGGCTGGCCGAGGTGACGCTGCACCTGGATAACAGCGGCCTGCGGCTCAATGGCTGCGACGAAAAAGATGTGTCGGTCACCCGGCGGCTGTTCCGCTCGGGCGAGAGCGACTACCTTGTCAACGGCAAGAGCGTGCGCCTGAAGGATGTGCATGAGCTGTTCATGGACACCGGTTTGGGTCGTGACGGCTATTCGCTGGTGGGGCAGGGCCGCGTGGCCGACCTAGTTTCCTCCCATTCGGTTCAGCGGCGCGACATGCTGGAGGAGGCCGCCGGAATTTCGCAAAGCCGCTACCGGCGCACAGCGGCCCAGCGCAAGCTGGAGCAGGCCGAAGAAAATTTGGTGCGCCTGCGTGATATTCTTTTGGAGCTGGAAGGCCGCGTGGAGCCTCTGCGCCAACAAAAAGAGAAGGCGGAGCGCTTTCTTGTGCTGGCCGAGCAGCGCAAAAAGCTCGAGATTGGGCTGGCGCTGCACACCATCGCCAACAGCACCGCGGCCCTGCGCGAGCAAGAGCACAAGATCACCCGCGCCCAGGCGGAGTATGACCAGTGCGCGCAAACGCTTCTCACCATGGAAGCGGAATTGGGTGCGCTGACCGAACAGTCCCAGGCGCTCACGGCACAAATGGAGGAGATTCGGCTGGGCTGCGCCGCCCAAGAAGAGCAGGCAGTGCGGCAGGAGGGCGAGATCCTCGTGCTCAAAAACACCCTGACGCACAACGCCGCCGCCATGGAGCGTCTGGAAGCCGACCGGGGGCGGGCAGCGGATTCGCGCCAGCAGCTGGAAGAGGAAATGGACGCCGCGTTGGTTCAAATTTCGTCCCTGCGGCAAGAAATGGCGCAAAAGCGGGAGCAGCTGCTGACGCACGCCAAACAGGCCGAGCAGGCACAGGCTGAAGCGGCGACGCTCCAGGCACGCACGCAGCAGGTGCAGCAGGCGACCCAGGCACGCATCGAGCAGCTGGCCCAACGCCAGATTGCGCAATCGGCGGCCGAAACAGCGGCGGCGGAGCTGCGCCGGCGGATGGAAACATTGGCGCAGACAGAAGACGCCCGCACAGAGCAATGCGCGGCACTGCAAGCGCGGTTGGCAAGCGAGCAAGAAAAGCTGGCCGCCCAGCGCGAGGAAGCAAAATCACTCGAAAATAGCCTGCGGGGTTACCAGTTGCGAGCCGAAAACCGCAGTGCCAAGGCGCAAGAGGCCCAGCGGGAGTTGGAGCGGCTCCAGGGGAACTTTGCGCAAAAGCAGGCGCGGGTGCGGCTGCTGGAGGGCATGGAGCAGAACATGGAGGGCTATACCGGGGCGGTGCGCGCGGTGATGAAAGAGCACAGCCGCGGAAATTTGCAGGGTCTGCAGGGCACGCTGTCACAGCTGATTCGCGTGGAAAAAGAATATGCGGCGGCGGTGGAAACCGCGCTGGGCGCGGCGTTGCAATTTGTTGTGACACAAACCGACAAAGAGGCCAAGCGGGCGATTGAATTTTTGGCACATTCCAAGGCAGGGCGCGCCACTTTTTTGCCGATGGAGAACATTCGCGGGCAGGCGCTGCACGAAAAAGGCCTGGAGCAGTGCGGCGGCTTTGTGGCCATGGCCGACGAGCTGCTGGCCTGCGACGCCCGCTATGGCGAGATCATCAGGGCGCAACTGGGGCGCACCGCCGTGACCGAAGACCTCGAAAGCGCGCTTGCCATTGCCAAAAAATACCAGCACCGTTTCCGCGTGGTGACGCTAGACGGCCAGGTAGTGAACGCGGGCGGCTCTCTTACAGGCGGTTCGCGGGCGCAAGGGGCGGGCATTTTGAGCCGTGCGACCGAAATCGTCGCCCTGCGCGGGGAGCTCAAGGCCCAGGAGGGCGCGCTTGCCGCCCACGCACAACGCTGCAAGCAGCTAGCCGAAGATGCCGCCGCCGTGCAGGCCGCCGCCGCGGGCACGCAGGGCGATCTGATTCGCGCGCTGGAGGATGTGATTCGCACAGAAAGCCAGGAGGATGCCACCCGGCAGCGTCTGGCCGACGCGCAAGCGACGCTGGAGGCGCTGGTTCGCGAAAAAGACGCCGCGGGGCAGCGTGTGGCGCAGCTGGAGCAGGCGCGGCAGATGGACGGCGCGCAGGCGGCGGCACTCGAGGCGGAAAAGCAGACGCTGG
>JAITBA010000036.1 GCA_031283835.1 Oscillospiraceae bacterium | reverse complement strand
CTGCTCTGCGGGCCTGCAAAATCTATGTGCAACCTTCGCGCTGGGAGGGCAAAAGCATTGCCATCGAGGAAGCCAAGGCCCTGCAAAAGCCCATCATTTGCACGCGCTTTGGCACAGTGTTGGAGCAGATTGACGATGGCCGCACAGGCCTTGTGTGCAAAATCGCACCCGCGTCCATTGCCGAAGCCGTGCAAAAACTGCTCGAAGCCCCGGCCTTGCGCGCACAGTTTATTCAAAACCTGAAGGGTCTGCCCGGCAACGAAACGGAAGCCGAAAAATTTTTGGCGTTGTGGCAGTGAGGGAATCGACCACCCCGCGTTTCCGGGGAGGCCTGTTAAAAAATGAGAAAATGAGGAAAAAAAGCTTGTATCTCGACTGATTATCTGGTAAGATTAATGGTATATGACTTTTGATTACAGGAGGATGCCGCCTTGAGCTTCATCGAATTCCGGGATGTTTCTAAACAGTATGTTATGGGCGAGGTCAAAATCAACGCGGTGGACGGCGTGGATTTTGAAATTGAAGAGGGTGAATTGGCGCTGATCGTCGGTTCCTCCGGCGCGGGCAAAACCACGGTGCTCAATATTTTGGGCGGCATGGATAGCGCCAGCGATGGCCAGGTGTTTGTGGATGGCGACGAGATCACCCACTTTAGCAACCGCAAGCTAATCGAATACCGCCGCAACCAGGTGGGCTTCGTGTTTCAGTTCTACAACCTCATTCCCAACCTCACCGCGCTCGAAAACGTGGAAATTGCCACGCAGTTGAGCCTGAACCCCCACGCCCCGCACGACGTGCTGCAACAAGTGGGTCTGAGCGAACGACTGCACAACTTTCCCGCCCAACTTTCTGGCGGCGAACAGCAGCGGGTGTCTATTGCCCGTGCTCTGGCCAAAAACCCCCGCCTGCTGCTGTGCGACGAGCCCACCGGCGCGCTGGATTATAGCACCGGCAAACAGATCCTCAAGCTGCTGCAAAAAACCTGCCGCGACACCGGCACCACCGTCATCGTTATCACCCACAACGGCGCCCTTGAACCTATCGCCGACCGCGTTATCCGCATGCGCAGCGGCAAAATCTACGACGTCACCCGCAACAAAAAGCCCATCGACGTGGAAGAGCTGGAGTGGTAGCTTCGGGCGGTGCGGCGCGAGTTGTGCCCGCGGCACACACAAGCCAATTGCATGCGTTCCTCACAGCGCTTTGAGTAATTTTAGGAGGTCACTATGACCAAAGCATTATTCCGCGACACCCTGCGCGCCATCCGCAAGACGCTTTCGCGCTTTGTTTCCATCGTGATTATTGTTGCGCTGGGGGTAGGCTTTTATGCGGGGCTCAAGGCGGTTTCGCCCAACATGAAGGTTGCGGCCGACCAATTTTATCAGGAACACAAGCTGGCGGACGTGGTGGTGCAAAGCACCGTTGGCTTCGACGAAAATGACGTGCAGGCCGTGCAGGCGCTGCCGGGCGTGGCCAGCGTCACCCCCTCCCGCTCCATCGACGGCGTGCTCTACAAAACCGACGGGGACATGGAGCAGGGCTTGACCGGTACAGCCTATGTTATGCGCATTATCGGCTACGACTTCCAAAACGTTAGCGAGGACCGGCGCAACCAGCTCACCCTGGTGGACGGCACATGGCCCCAAAAACCCAACGAGTGTGTGGTGAGCGCCTACGAAAACCAAATGGACAAAAACCACTACGCCCTGCGCCAGAATATTCTGATCAAGGGCGACCACGAGAATTTGCTCGACACAGTGCAGTCTGAGCTGTATACTGTGGTGGGCGTGGTGCACACCCCGGAGTTCGTCTCAATGGAGCTGGGGGCTTCGCAGGCGGGCGGCGGCGAGTTGAGCGGCTATATCTACATCCCCGACAGCGCCTTCAAAGTTGATTATTATACCACGCTTTATGTGGGCGCGCAGGGCACCGAGGGTCTGGAGGCCTACACGGACGCCTACAACGACGCCGTGCGCCGCGTGCGCGAAAACCTGGAGCAGGCGGCCTTGCCTATCGTAAAGGAACGCGTGGATCGTTTGCAGGATTACTACCAGCCGCTGATTGAAAAGGGCCGGCTGGAACTGAAGCAGGCCAAAACAGACGGGCTGGCCAAGCTCAAAAAAGCCGAGGAAGACATTGCCTACCTAAAAAAAAGGGTGGCGGAGGCCCCCGCGCAAATTGCCGCGGAGGAAGCCAAAGGCCTTGCGCAAATTGATGCGGCCAAACAAGAACTGACGGCGGGACAAAAAGAATACACCGCGGGCAAAGCGCTCTATGACGCAAGCAACGCAAAATATCTTGCGGGCAAAAAAGAGTATGAAACGGGCAAAGCGCAATACGAAGCGGGACTAAAAGAATACAACGCAGGATTAAAAAAATATAACAAAGGCCTGGCGGAATATCTTGAGGCCAAGAAGATTGTTGATTTGCACCCCAACGCTCGCCAAGAATACGAAGAAGGCAAAAACAAACTCGAAGTCGCGCAGAATAGCTACGAAATTGCAAAGCTGGGCATCGCGGTCTACAAAAGCGCCCTGCGCGTGGCACACCAGGCTGTCGATAGCGGCGACCCGCAGCGCATCAAAAACGCCCTGTCCATCCTTGCAAAGTATTTTCCTATGAACGAATCGGATTTGACCCTGGAGGGCATGCAGGCAAACCTTGCCGACGCGGACGAAGACCTGGCCGGCCAAGAAATCGCTTTGGCCGACGGGCTCAAGCAGATTGAGGACGGCAAAAAAGAGCTGGCAGCCGCTGAAAAAGAAATCAAAAAGCTGGAAGAATTTGAGAAGGGTTCGGTGGAACTGACCGCCGCCAAAAAGGAGCTTGACGCAGCCTACAAAGAATTGACCGGAGCGGAAGCAAAACTGGCCGCGGGCAAAGACGAGATTGCAAAGGCCGAAAGAGAGCTGCCGGCCGCCCGCGCCAAACTTTCAGCCGCCAAAGCCCAAATCGACGCCACCCCCGCCCAAATTGCGGAAGGCGAAGAAACCTTGGCACGAGAGCTGAAAAAAGCCAGACAGGAATTGGCCGGCGCACAGTCGCGAGCCAAAACCGCCGACGCGGAATATGCCGCGGGCGTGGCGGAATATGACCAAAAAGTCGCTGACGGCGAGCGGCAGATTCGCCGCGCCGAAAACCAGATGGCCGCCCTGCCCAACGCCCAGTGGATCGCCACCAACCGCGACACCTTCGCGGGCTACACCAACTACGGCGACACCGCCGACAACATGCAGGCCTTCGCGCTGGTGTTCCCCGCGCTGTTCTTCCTCATTGCCGCGCTGGTGTCGCTCACCACCATGACCCGCATGGTGGAGGATGAGCGCATGCAGCTGGGCGTGCTCAAGGCCGCGGGTTACACTGCCCGCGCCATTGCGTTCAAGTACCTCTTCTACGCCTTCACGGCGGGGGTGCTGGGCTGCGTGCTGGGCACGGCGCTGGGTTTCAGTCTCATCCCCATCGCCATTTTTAAGGCCTACAGCATCCTATACCTCATCCCCACCATGCACCCCGGTTTTTTTGCGGGCACCGCGCTTTTTGGCCTTGCGGCGGCGTTGATATCCACAGTTGGCGCCGTGATTTTCTCGGTGCTGCGGGAACTGCAAAATCGCCCGGCGCAGTTGCTGCGCCCCAAAGCCCCCAAGGCCGGCAAGCGCGTGTTTCTCGAACTGCTGCCCGGCGTGTGGAACCGCCTGGGCTTTAACGGCAAAGTGACCGTGCGCAACCTAATGCGCAACAAAAAGCGCTTTTTTATGACTTTCGCGGGCATCATGGGCTGCACGGCGCTGCTGCTAACAGGCTTTGGCATCGGCAACTCCATCGGCACCATGCTGCCCAAGCAGTTTGGCCCCGATAGCGTCATGCGCTTCGACGGCCAGGCTCTGCTCCAGGCCCCCATACACACGGGCGACGCGCAGGTGCTCAGCGTCTTTAACCAGCCCGGCCGCATCGACGACGTTCTGCCGGTCTACATGAAGTCCATGTATGCGGGCACCGAAGCCTTCGGGCGGCAAATTGAAGTGACCGTGGCCGTGCCCGATAACCGGGAAAAAATTCCCAACTTCGTCACGCTCAAGGATGATAAAACCGGTAAAGTCGTCGACGTGACGGACGAAGGGGTCTATATCAATGGCAAAACCGCCGAAGTGATGAACCTAAAAAAAGGCGACACCATCACCATCCAATCCGGCGGCATGAAGGCGGACATTCCCGTGGCCGGCATCACCCGCAACTACGTGTATCATTATATTTATATGACCCCGCCGGTGTTCGAAAAATATTTTGGTATTGAGGAAACGACCTACAACGTGGTGCTGCTCAAGCTCAACCCGGCCCTGAGCAAAAGCACCGGCAGCGACAAAGTGGTCAACGAAGCCAAGGAGGCCCGTGCCCAATTGGGCCGCGACCTAGGCGACACAGCGGAGGTCATTACCGTCGTCTATAACCAGAGCATTATTGACAGCGTGGGCAGCATGATCAACATCATGCGCAACGTAATCGTGGCGGTGTTCACCGTGGCCGCCGGCGCCCTTGCCTTTGTTGTGCTCTATAACCTAAACAACATCAACATCTACGAGCGCATCCGTGAGTTGGCCACTATCAAGGTGCTGGGTTTCTACGACAACGAAGCCGATATGTTCATCTATCGCGAGAACATTATCATCACCATTCTGGGGATTTTGGGCGGCCTGGCGCTGGGCGTGCCCATTCACGGTTTCGTTATCCGCACCGCCGAGATCGAAAGCATGATGTTCGTGCGCACCCTGGCCCCCAACAACTTCATGGCCGCCGCCATCATCACCGCCGTTTTTGCCCTGCTCATCAACGCGCTCATGCACAAAAAAATCAAGGAAATTAATATGGTAGAAGCTCTAAAAAGCGTTGAGTAACCGGCTGGCACCTGCGGTGCGGCTCCGTCGCTTCGCTGTGTGTTGGCATGGGCTTTGCGTTTTCAATAAAGAAAGAAAGGGGCGGGCGAAAGTATGAGGCGTTGCAAACGAATGCTTTTGGCCCTGTGCGCGGCGCTGCTGCTGACGGGGGTCTTTGCGGCGGCCCTGCCGGGGTACGCGGCGGACGCAAAACTGCTCTACCGCCTGACAGCCAGCAAGGAAGCACTGGGCCGGGGCAGCACGTTTACGCTCGACGTTTGGGTTGCGGCGGAGGGGGCGTATCGCCCCAGCGCGCTGCGGTTTTATTTGCTCTACGACAAAGCCTGTTTTACGTTGCTGCAGGCGCAAACCCAGCGGCAAGACCTGCTGACGGACGGCTTGTACGGCTTCCGCATTGCCGACGCAAGCGAAACCGGCAAGTTCCCCGCAGGCATGTCCGTCGCCCAAAAAGAAAATTACGCCGCTGCCGTTGTGCAATGGGCGTCTCTGCCCCAGGGCGGCGCGCTCCCGGCTTTTGAGGGCCCCGAAACGCAAATTTTGCAGCTCACGTTCCAGGTCAACGATGCCGCGCCCTATGCTGCGCCCGGCGGCAAAATTTTCCTCTCGAATGAGTATGACTACGGCGACACGCCCTACCTTGAAGATGTGCCTGTGGACCTGACCAACGCCGGCGTTCTGGTGCAACCCCTGCCTCCGGAACCCGTTGGTCAGATCCTCCCCGGCGGCGG
>JAITBA010000035.1 GCA_031283835.1 Oscillospiraceae bacterium | reverse complement strand
TCCAACCTTCCCCAAAAAATGCGGATACGGAAAAAGAAATCAAACATCTGCGCCCTTTTTGGCTTGACTTTTGACGAATAGAGTGCTAGAATGTTAGCGGTTTAACCTAAGAAAATTTATGAAGTGGAAAAGCAAGGAGGGTTCAAATGAACCACCCGGCACTGGATGTTGATCTGTTTGAACTCATCGACGCAATGGACGCTGACGACGATGCCACGCCTGCGCCGCAGGGTGCGGGCGCGTATTTTTCGCAACTTTCGATAGGGCAGCCGATGCCGGTGGACATGACACAGGTGCCCTATCTCTATATGGTGATACCGAACCCGCAATACCAGCCCCCGGCACCCGACCCATGTCCGCCCCCGGCACCCGACCCATGGCCGCCCCCGCAGCCGTATTCGGATTTTCGGCAGCCACTTGCGCGGGAGGACACATGGGGGGGCGCGCCCGCAAACAACCCGGCGTTCGGCTATCAGACACCACCGCAAAGCCAAACTGCCCCGGCCTTCTATTACCCGGCCGACACCCTTGCGTATGACCCATGGCAGCCCCCGGTATCCGACCCATGGCGGCCCCCGGTATCTCAACAGCAACCACAACCACCCCAGGCACCCCCGCTGCAGACGGAACCCCCGATGCCCTGGAAGGAAGATACGCGGCCGCCCAGCGCGGAACCGCAGCCCAAAAGCCAAAAGCCGCCCGGCAAAGCAGGGCGTGTCATCTCCCTTGTGCTGAATATTCTTGTGTTCGTGGTTTGCTTTGTCATCATTGGCAGCGCGGTGGTTTTTATCTTCACCAAAGAAGAAAAACGTTCCTTCTTCGGTTATCGTTTTTACAACGTTCTGTCCGAATCCATGACCCCCACCCCGCAGGCCGACGGCCAAACCCTTCCCGGCGGGTTCTATAAAAACGACGTCATTATTGTAAAAATCGCGACAGAGGAAGGCGTAAAGATTGGCGATATCATCACTTTTGACACAGGAGAAACCAACGATTCCCCCCCGCTGACCCACCGTGTGATTGATATCGAGGAGAGCCCCGACGGCACGCTGCTGTTTTATACCAAGGGTGACCACAACGCCACCCCCGACCTAGTGCCTGCCAACGGCACAAGCATCATCGGCGTAAAGGTGGGGCGCATCCCAAAAGTCGGGTGGCTGCTCGGCTTTGCGCAGGCGCATCTTGGCTGGGTCATCGTCATTTGCGTGGTGCTGATTTTGCTGGTGTTTGGGCTGTTCATCCTGTTTTATCGCAAATTTGGCGGCGAAACGGACGAAACCGCCGCGCAAACAGAAGACGAACCATTGCCGCCCCCGCCGGCGGAATCCATGTTCGCCCCATTGCCGCCCCTGCCGGCGGAATCCATGTTCGCCTACGGTGCCCCCGCCGCGTTCATTCCCCCCGCGGGACCCGCATACTAACAAAACGCGCCCTCCCTATTCAGCACATGAACAGGAGGGCGTTTTTCTTTGTCAAGACCGATTCGCGCAAAAAAAATCTTGCATTGCCGCGCTTTTTATGGTATGATAAAGAACGTGAAATTTTAGGCTTGCGTTGTGTAAAAGGAGAGAGCGTATGGACACCATTGGCGGCAAGAGGCGAACACATTATTGTGGGGCGCCTCGGCTAGAAGATGTGGGGCAGACCATTGTGGCGGCAGGTTGGGTGCAGCGGCAGCGCGACTTAGGTGCGTTGATTTTTGTGGATTTGCGGGATCGCAGCGGTATTTTGCAGCTGGCCTTCGACGAAGCGTGTCCGGCGGCACTGCTCAAAAAAGCGCGTGGCCTGCGCAGCGAATTTGTGGTGATGGCCACGGGCATACTGCGCAAACGCAGCGCGAAGAACGCGGAAATCCCCACGGGCGAAGTGGAGCTGGCAGTGACGGAGCTACTGCTGTTGGGCAAAAGCGAAACCCCGCCCTTCGAAATCGTCGAAAACTGCCCCACGGGGGAACTCACCCGGCTGAAGTACCGCTACCTCGACCTGCGGCGGCCCGATTTGCAGCGCAATTTGCTGCTGCGGCACCGCATTGTCAAGCTCACGCGCGATTATTTTGACGACAATGGGTTTGTCGAGATTGAAACCCCGATGCTTATCAAGAGCACACCGGAGGGTGCGCGGGATTATCTGGTGCCTAGCCGGGTGCATCCGGGCAGCTTTTATGCCCTGCCGCAATCGCCCCAGATGTATAAACAACTCACCATGGTGGCGGGTTTCGACCGTTATATTCAACTGGCGCGCTGTTTTCGCGACGAAGATTTGCGGGCGGACCGGCAACCGGAGTTCACGCAGATTGACATGGAAATGTCCTTCGTGGAGCTGGAGGATATTTTGCAAATGGTGGAAAGGTATATCCAACACCTAAACCGCGCGCTTCATTTGGGGCTGGCGTTTCCCATCCCAAGGCTGCAATACCGCGAAGCCATGGAGCGCTATGGCAGCGACAAGCCCGACACCCGCTATGCCATGGAGCTGTGGAACGCCAGCGATGTGCTGGCCGGCTGTGGTTTTGCGGTGTTTGAGGGGGCACTGGCCACCGGCAGCGTGCGGGGCGTTACGGCCAAGGGGGCCTACAACACGCTGACCCGCAAAGAAATCGACAAGCTCACGGAAGCGGTGAAGGGCATTGGCGCAAAGGGTCTGGCGTGGGCGCGTTTGGCCCCCGACGGTGTTGTTACGTCCTCCTTTGGCAAGTTTCTTGGCGAAGATGCCCTGCAGGCGCTGCTGGCCCGCGCGCAGGCAGCGCCCGGCGACGTGGTGTTTTTGGTTGCCGATGCCAAGAACAGCCTTGTGCTTTCGGTTCTGGGCAGCCTGCGTCAAATTCTTGCGCAAAAGCTTGGGCTGATTGACGCGAAACGTCTGCATTTTTTGTGGATTACGGATTTCCCGTTCTTTGACTGGGATGAGGACGCGCAGGAATATGTGGCGATGCACCACGCCTTCACCGCGCCGACGGACGACAGTCTGGCGATTCTCGAAAGCGACAAAGCCAACGTGATTGCCAAGGCGGCTGACCTCACGCTCAATGGGATTGAAATGAGCAGCGGCTCTGTGCGCATCACGAACCCGGCGCTGCAGCAGCGCATCTTTGGCCTGTTGGGCCTGGAGGAAGAAGAAATTCAGCAGAAATTCGGCTTTTTGGTCAACGCGTTCCGCTACGGCCCGCCGCCCCACGGCGGCATGGGCATTGGCCTAGACCGCCTGGTGATGCAGCTTTGCGGCGCGGAAAGCCTGCGCGACGTGGTGGCATTCCCCAAGGTGCAGAACGCGTCGGAACCCATGACAGAGTGCCCGGCGCAGGTGAATGCGGCGCAACTGCGGGAGCTGGGGTTGACGGCACAGAAGGAGGACTGACATGCCCGCAAAAAAACGAAAGAAAAAATACCCGGTGGTGATTGAAATCCGGGATTCGCACGAGGTGGATGGGGAAGTGACGTCCTCCGAAGTCATGTGCGACGGCATGCTGATGGAGTTGGACGACGGGTGCAGCTGGCAGCTAGATTACACGGAGCAAAGCGAGGGACTCAAGGGCAGCCATGCCGCGCTGCGGGTGCAAGATCGGCTTGTATCTCTTTCGCGTCAGGGGGCCTGTCCGCTAGAAATCACGCTGGAACAAGGCGTGCGCCACAGCTGTTACTACAACACCCCCGCCGGGATGATGCACATGGGCGTGTTCGCGCGGTCGGTGGAGTCGAACCTGACCCCTGCGGGCGGACGCATCAAGCTGGCCTATACGCTGGATTTTTATGCCGACATGATGAGCAGCAACCAGATGGAGATTCAGGTGCAATTGCTGGCATAAAGTATAAAGTATAAAGTATAAAGTAATATGATTTTGGAGAGAAATGATGTCTTGTATTGTCACACAGGCGCAGGCGCAGGTGCGTGATGCGATTTTAGCCGCGGCACAGGCGGCTGCCGCTGCGGGCGACTTGCCCGCGACGCCCACGGGGGCGTTCAACCTGGAGGTGCCGGCCGGCCGGCAAAACGGCGATCTTTCGGCCAACGCGGCCATGGTTTGGGCCAGGGAACTGCGGCAGCCGCCGCGCAAGAGCGCCGAAGCCCTCGCAAGGCACATCGACTTGACCGGCACCTATGCGGCGCGTTGCGAAGCCGCCGGCGCGGGGTTCCTCAATTTTTATTTTGGCGATGCCTATTATGCCGATTTGCTGGCCGATGTGCTGCAAAAAGGCGAGGGCTATGGCCGTTCCGGCTATGGCAAGGGGCAACGCATGCTGGTGGAGTTTGTTTCGGCCAACCCCACGGGGCCCATGCACATGGGCAATGCCAGGGGCGGCGCGCTGGGCGACTGCCTGGCGGCTGTGCTAGATGCCGCCGGCTACGAAGTGGAGCGGGAATTTTATATCAACGACAGCGGCAACCAAATCGAAAAGCTGGCCGCAAGCCTGGACGTGCGGGCGCGGCAGTTGCACGGCGAAGAAGTGCAATTGCCCGAGGACGCCTACCACGGGGAAGATATTACCCAGCGGGCGCAGGCGTTTTTGGCGCAAAACCCTGCGTGGATTGAAGACGAAACGACGCGTCGTAAGGCTTTGGTTGCCTTCGTAGTGCCAAAAAATGTGGAAGAAATTGAACAAAACTTGGCGCGCT
Organism: Oscillospiraceae bacterium; assembly: GCA_031283835.1. Taxonomy (GTDB): domain Bacteria; phylum Bacillota; class Clostridia; order Oscillospirales; family Acutalibacteraceae; genus WRMQ01. The sequence goes on along the minus strand of JAITBA010000035.1, from coordinate 1,388 downwards.
ACCGCATTGCCTACAACACGTGGTTCCGCGAAAGCACCCTTTATGCCAGCGGCGAAGTGGAGCGGGTGATTGCATTGCTGCGCGAAAGCGGCTATACCTACGAAAAAGAGGGGGTTTTGTGGTTTAAAGGGGAACAGCTCGGCTGCGACAAAGACTTCGTGCTTGTGCGCGGCAACGGCTTCCCCACCTACATCGTGCCCGATATTGCCTACCACTACAACAAACTGGTGACCAGAGGGTTCGACCGGGCGATCAACATCTGGGGCGCCGACCACCATGGCTACATGCTGCGGCTCAAGGCGATTTTGCCCGCCATCGGCATCGACGCCGACCGGCTTGACGTGATTCTTATGCAGCTGGTGAAGTTGGTGAAGGACGGCGAAGTGGTACGCATGAGCAAGCGCACGGGCAAGTCCATCACGCTGGAAGACTTGCTGGACGATATCCCCATCGATGCGCTGCGGTTTTTCTTCAATATGCGCGACCCGGCGTCCACCGTGGATTTTGACCTGGATTTGGCGGTGGAGCAAAGCGCGCAAAACCCGGTGTATTACTGCCAGTATGCCCATGCCCGTATTTGTTCGTTGTTTAAAAAGCTGACGGAGGAGGGCGTTGCGGTCCGCGCCTGCACTTCCGAGGAGCTGCAAGCCCTGCGCACCCCCGAAGAACGGGCGCTAATCCGCCTGCTGGGGCAGCTCCCGTCCGAAATTATCGACGCTGCCAAGAGCTATGACCCCGCCCGTGTGACGCGTTATTGCCTGGATTTGGCGGCGCAATTTCACAAGTTCTACAATGCCTGCCGCGTTAAGGGCGAAGCGGAACCTCTTATGCAGGCGCGTTTGCAGCTTTGCGCCGCTGTGCGCACGGTGCTGGCCAGTTTGTTGCGCATGTTCAAAATCACCGTCCCCACCCAAATGTAGATTGCGGTATTGATTTTGCGTTCTAAAATTTTACAAAAAGCACTTGACAAGCCCCCGAAAATCCGTTATAATATAATCTGTTAGCGTTGCACCATTAGCTCAGTTGGTAGAGCACCTGACTCTTAATCAGGGTGTCCACGGTTCGAGCCCGTGATGGTGTACCACTTCAAATAGTCATAACGGCTCTGCTGGGTCGTTATGGCTCTTTTCGTGCCCTCACGCCTGCCACGCGGCGATTTTTGGCGTTGTTTTGCGGGTAATTTGCTGCACCCACGTCGCCTGCGGGGCCGCGCTTGCCGCGTTTGCCTTCGGGACCCATGGGGCCCATGGGACCAACACTGCCGGGGTTTCCCTGCTCGCCTTGCGGGCCATGCAAACCACGCGGGCCGGTGATGCCTTGCGGGCCTTGCAAGCCTGTGGGGCCTTGCGGCCCACGCGGGCCGGTGATGCCTTGCGGGCCAATGGGTC
>JAITBA010000185.1 GCA_031283835.1 Oscillospiraceae bacterium | reverse complement strand
AGCGCGTGGCCATTGCCCGTGCCCTTGCCATGGATCCCCGCATCATGCTCTTTGACGAACCCACCTCTGCACTGGACCCCGAACTGGTGGGCGAAGTGCTGGGCGTGATGAAAGACCTGGCCCAAAGCGGCATGACCATGATGGTTGTGACCCACGAAATGGGTTTTGCCCGTGAGGCCTCTAACCGCGTCATCTTCATGGCCGACGGTTGCATTGCCGAGCAGGCGCCGCCCAACCAGCTTTTTACAAACCCCCAAAACGAACGCACCCAGCAATTTTTAAACAGCATATTATAGCAGACCTCCTCAAAAAACCCCTGCCGGCGGCTTTGCTTCAAAATTTCTGCCCACCTGCGTCCTTCGCCTTGCAGGACGAAAATTTTCATCGCAAATCCGTTCGCCCCGGGTTTTCGATGAGGTCTAGTGCCAATCAATCACAGAAGGGAGAGCCTCTTGACCCAACATCAAAAAACATTTGCGGCTACAACGTGCTGTTTTGTCACAGCTGTTGTTTGGGGCTTTGCCTTTGTGGGACAGGTGCAGGCCTTGCGGCACATGGGCAGCCTAACCTTCAGCGGCGCGCGTTTTACTATTGGCTTGCTTTCGCTGCTGCCGGTGCTATTTGTGCTCGAACGCCGCCGGGGCGCCCCGGGCGAACGCAAAAAAACACTGCTCTACGGCGCGTTGGCCGGTGCGATTCTTTTTGTTGCCAGCGTGTTGCAACAATATGGCATTGCGCTGACGCAATCGGCAGGCAAGGCGGGGTTCATCACAGGGCTTTATACTGTGCTGGTGCCGCTGTTCAGCATCGCCTTAGGAAAAAAGCCCACCGTGCTCACGGGGTTGGGCGCGCTTTCGGCCTTTGCGGGGCTTTATTTTCTCAGCATGCCAAATGGCCTGGAGCCGCCGCAACCGGGCGACATTGTGCTGTTTGCCGGTGCAATCTTCTGGACCTTCCACATCATGGTGGTGGACAATTTGGCCTCACGCGTGCGGCCGCTGCGCTTTTCGGTGGTGCAGTTTGCCATGTGCGCGGCGCTCAGTTGGGCGGGCGTGGCGCTGGTTCTCTTCTTGTGCGGCAAAAGCCCGGCGGTTTATGCCTATTTGAGAGAAGCGGAAGCGGTGGCTGCGGCGGCTGGTGTGCACGCAAAAATGCTCGAAAATTTTACGCTGCAAAACTTGCGCGACGGCATGGTGCCGCTGCTCTATTGCGGGGTGCTCAGCGTTGGCGTGGCCTACACCCTGCAAATTGTGGGCCAGCGCCGTGTGGAACCCAGCAAGGCCGCCATCATTTTCTCGCTCGAGACCGTGTTTTCTGCCGTCGGCGGCTACCTTTTCCTCCGTGAGCAGCTTGGCTGGAAAGGCTACCTTGGCGGTGCGCTGATGTTCCTGGGCATCGTGCTGTCGCAGGTGAATCCCAAAAAAAAGAGTGCCGCGCTGCTGTCGTCCGCCTAATTTGCCGGCAAAAAATTGTTTAAACATCGTAGACCTCCTCAAAAACCCCTGCCGGCAGATTTTCCGCCGATTCATCCCCTATCTCTCACAGAAGAAAGGAAATTGCTATGAAGAAGATTTTTTATGCGATTACAGCGCCGTTGGTGGCCAGTTTTGTGGTGTTTTTTAGCTGGGCACAGCTGTTCACCGCCGTCGACGAGCATCCGCGGGAATATAAAAATGTCATCCTGATGATTGGCGACGGCATGGGCGAAAACACACTCGCCGCCGCCAAAGCCGCCACCGGCAAGCCGTTGGTGATGGAAACCTTTTCCGTGCGCGCACAATCAAAAACCAATGCCTGGCCAGGTTTCATCCTCACCGATTCCGCCGCCGGGGGCACCGCGCTTTCCTGCGGTATCCGCACGGGCATCGGCTACGTCGCCGTTTCGCCATGGGACCCTTTGCAGGTTTTTGGCACGCCCTCGACCATTGCCGAGCAGGCCCTTGCCAATGGCAAAGCGGCGGGGGTGGTCACAACAGACAAAACCAGCGGCGCGACCCCGGCCTCGTTTTGCAGCCACGCCGAAAGCCGCGACAACGAAGCAAAAATCTCGCTGGGCGAACTAACTTCCGGCATGGATCTGATTTGGGGCGCGGCCAGCAAAAGCATAACCAAAGAAAACGCCGCCGCCAATGGGTTCAGCTACGTGAACAACAAAACCGACTGGCAGGCGCTTTCTTCAAAAGAGCGCAGCTTTGCCCAGTTTAGCCTGGACGATTTGGCCAACACGCAGCACCCGGAGGTGACGCCCACATTGAAGGAAATGACAGAAAAAGCCATTGACCGGCTGGACGACAACGAAAACGGCTTTTTCCTTATGGTGGAAGGCGCGCATATCGACAAATATTCCCACGCCAACGACCTTGCAAACTGCGTGCGTTATGTCTATGTCTTCGACGAGGCAATCGCGGCCGCCAAAGCCTATGCCGACGCGCGCGACGACACGCTCATCCTTATCACCGCCGACCACGAAACCGGCGGCATCACCCAAAAAAACGGTCAATATGTTTATACCACCGACGGGCACAGCATGGCCAACGTGCCCGTGTTTTGCAACAAGACCGACGCGGGGTTTCAATCCGGCTTCGCCTACAAAAACCGTCGCATCGGCGCCCAACTGGGCCGTGTGCTGGGCATCGACAGCAAAAAATTCCCCGGCTGATTTTCCCGGCTATAACAACACACCTCCCCTCTGCGAGCCCTTCGCAGAAGGGGGGCGTTTTTGTGCAGAACCTATTTCCTCTCCGCCGCATATGATAGAATAGTTTTGGTATGACAGGAGGCGAGGCAAATGGCGCTAGACCGCGCGCGAATGGTGCGGTTGCAGGAAAGCCTGTGCAGCATCCCCGTGATCCAGCCTCCAGACAGTTCTATGCACGCGGACATTGACGCGCGCAGCACCAAACGGTGCACGCAAGACGGCGCGATACAAGTCGGCATGCCCGATAGTTCCCGCTATTTTTTGGATTGGTTTGGGATTATTGCCCATGGGCCAAACCAAGGCAATCCTACCCATCACCGGCTCAATCTTTTTGGGCTGACCATCAACGGCGAGCAAAAATACGGTTTCTGCCTCGACCACGACAAAGACGCGCCCAGCGGCAGTTACGCAAACTTAACCATTACGGAGGCTTTGCCCAAACAGACGGACGCGCAGCGCTGTGCCATTGCCTTCGTCATTGCCAATACGCCCGATTTGCCCACCGCCGACGATCAGGCTGCCGATTACTTCACTATGCTGGGCGTCGATCCCGCCGGGCTCAACGGCTGGGATGCTTATGCCGTGACGCAGGCGGTGATCTGGGCCATTCAGGGTACGGCTACCATACCCGACGCGCCTATACTGCTCCCGGGGAACAACGTGGCAGGCTTTAGCCCCATGTGCTCCAGCACGGATGCCGTGCAGGTGCCAAACCCCAAGGCGGACCGTCTGGTGCAGGCGGCGGGCGCAATGTTTTCTATGTCCAGCCGCTGGGCAGCGGGCGATAGCTCCATTTGCGGCGCCGGCGGCGGCAGCGCCGGGTGCAACCTGGCAGGCGGCGGCACCAGAGCCGGCAGCACCGGGGGCGGCAGTTCCGGCAGCGGCAGCACCGGCGCGGGGGGCACTTGCACTTGCTGCACCAAAGACTGCGGCGGCAATTGTTCCGGTTCGTGCAGCGCCGGCTGCGCCTGCTGCAAAGACAGCCCCTGTTTGGATCTTGGTTGCCAGCTTGGCAAAGTGATGCCCTGCATCACCAGCACACCGCCGCCCGCAGGCAGCGCCACCTATTTGCAATTTGTCACCTGCCCCAACGATATCCGTGAACTTTGCGGCCGCGTGCTCCTCGGCCCCTTCAAGGTGGAGGGCAACAACAATGGCAACCCGGATATCAGCTTTGTGCCCTGCCAGGGCTGCGACGCCCTCGACCTAGATGTGACCGACTACTGCGGCCGCCCCAAAGAAGCCGCCATTGGCGAGGAATTCTACATCGTAATCCGCCCTCCCTGCTGTCGCTACTGTTTCGATATCAAAGCCAGCATGCTGATGGACTCGAAGAAAGTGTACTTCTTCAAAAAATTAACAACGGATGAACTGCAACCTCTTGGCGTACCCTACCGAGACCAGGAATACAAGGAAACCTCCATACATATTTGCATTGATATCTGCCCCGAACTGCCGCCCCCGCCCCCGCCGGAACCCGAGCCATGGTGGGAACATATTTTGGTCAACAACAACAACAATAATAATAACAACGACAGCAGCAACAACAGCAGCAATCTGCTGAACAGTTTGGTGAGCAATCTGCTGAACAGTCTTCTTTCAAGCAACCTGTCCGGCAACATGATGGGCGGCGGCGCGTTCCCGGGCGGTGCGTTTCCAGGCGGCGCGTTTCCGGGCGGCGGTTGGCCAATGTTCCCACCGAACCCGTGGATGCCATGGACGCCCCGCGATCCATTTGCGTTTCTCGCGCCGGATCCTTATTGCCTGCTTACGCCGCCCAATTGCCCGGCATATCAGTGCTGCCCGTTGCCGGTGCCCTGCTGCGTGCCGCCGCCCTGTTATCCGCCGCCTGCCGATCCCCCGCCGGTGACAGTCGTCATGCCGTCTGCCGCGCCGCCTGCCGTGGTGCTGCGGCCCGGCCACAGCACCACGCAACAGCCCCCACACACATTGGTGAACCAGCAGCAAACGTGCTTGCCACCCCCGCCCGATTTTTGCCCCTGGGGCGCAGGCGCCGCCTCGCCGCTGCTGCCCGCGCTTTCCGATATACCGCGGGGCGAATCCGCTATGGGGTTCCCCATAGAAACGCCTGCCCCCGTGTCCGAAGGCATTCCTATGTTCCTCTTCGAGAACCCCGAAAGCTTCAGCGCCGCGCAGCAAGCGGAATACAACACCTTTTTGCAAGATTGGTACGGCGAATAACAGCAACCGCCTGCGGTGCATCCTTGCACGCAGGCACTTGCTTTTTGGTGTTTAGGGCGTGTTGACACTATCCGAAATGTCCAGATTTTGAGCGGATTTTTTGCCGGGCAAGGCAATTTTTTTGCAGTCATACCTTCGTATTACAAAAAAAATTAACGCAGAACGGCAGAAAATCCGCCAGAAGATGGGCGTTGAGCGTTAGTGTCAACACGTCCTAGTCCAATTCCACGATTGTCACATTTTCGAAGCCGGTTTTGTCCATCAAAATTTCTTTGATTTGCAGCGCGGAAGCGCCGTCGAGGGGTTCGCCGCCCACCACGGCCTGCGCCGATTTTTCGCCGATGATCACCAGGCATTCGCTGCCAATTTTGGCGGTGATAAGGCTTTCGCAGTCGCCCTCAAGCTTGATGTTGCCGGCCAGCACCTGCAACGCCTTGCTGGCAGTGGCGACGGCCTTGCTATCGGCTTTGCTGTTGATGATCACGGCGTTAAGGGTGTCTTTGGCCTCGTCATGCGCCGCGCTGCGCTTGAGCTTGGCCCCGGCAAAATATTCGCCGGAAGCGGAACTGTAGGGATTGTGAACATACTGCGAGTCGCCCAAATGCTCTTCTCCCTGTGTGCCAAAAAGCTGTTTGGTGGTGGCGGGCTGCGTTTTGGCGTCGGCGGCAACGCTGGGTTTTGAGTAATACCAATTGACGAACACTGCCGCGCCCAGCGCGAGCACCAGAGTCACCAAAATGAGCTGCCGCTTTTTCAAGAGTTTTTTCATGGTTGCATCCTCCTATAATCCTGTGTTATTGATTTGTATCGTTGAAAAGCGCTTTATTGCGCCAAACCCAACCGCGCCACGCTCACTTTGTTGCTGCCAACGCCAAGCACCGCCGTCACGGCTTCCACAATCTGCTGGCGCACCAAAATGTCGTCGCCGCCCTGGCACACCACGGCCACCCCGCGCACCTGCGGCTCAATCATTTTGAGCACCAGACCCTGCCCGCTGCCCACGATGACGTACTCCTTGCTGGAGGATAGGCTTTCTTCACCCACGCCCTCGCTGTAGCTGTTTTTTTGGTCGGTTTTGCCCTGCGTGGCATAGATAGGCTCGCTGCCGCAGTCGAGTGTGAGCATGACCCGGGTGTTGCCCGCGCCGGCAATCGAGGCAATGGTGTCGCACAGCCGCCGCTCCAGTTGCTGCTCATATTGCGTCAAATCGACCCGGATACTTTCGCCCGCGGCGGCATTGGCGGCATTCTTTTTTCCTGACCCAGCGCCCGGCAAAGAACTTATGCACAGCAGCAGAATCCCCAGCAGCCCCGCCGCCAAAATAATCGCCTGCCATTTGCCGATTTTCAGTTTTTTCAGCGTTTCTGTTAGCTTTGCGCCCATTTTGCCGCACCCTCATTCCCGCTTCAGTCTTCCTGTGCAATTTTCACGTCCAGCTCCGTGGCCGCCCCAAGGGCCGCTGCCAGCCCCGCCGTGTTTGCCCCGCGCGGCACTATCACCTCCGCCGTCACTATTTCTATGCTGCCGTCGGACAAAATATCCGTCTCCAGCCGAATTTGTCCTGTAATTTTTCGCTCGTCCATCACAGCCTGCATCCGCCGTTCCAGCTCCGTTTCCACCGCTGCCTGCAATTGCCGCGTCACGGCCTCCTCCATGGCCGAGCAGTCGATCTCCACTTCCGGCCAAATCCAGTCCGGCGACACCTCCCTCCGCCAAAACAGCGGCGACAAAAAAGCACACAGCAAAAACACCGCCACCACCGTGCGCACCGCCTTCTGCACCGACCCCTTCGGGGCCAGCAGCCAAACAACCCCCCCTGCCAGCGCCGAAAGCGCCACCGTCAGTGCCCAATTGCGCAAAAATTCCATGCAAATCACCTTCATTTTGTCTTCATGGCCGTTCCACATGAAATTAAACATTGTATTTGTCGTCTTTTTTAGCCCGCGCAAATCCAACGCAAATGCCCTATGGAACCGCTTTAACTTCCCTTCATTGTAATCACCAGCCCTGTCGAAATCAGCAGCAACGCCGCGTTAAACACCACGCAGGCGGTGAGAATGGCCACGGCGTAGGCGGCGCTTTTAAAGACGCCGGCAACGTTGCTTTGCCCAAACAGCTCCCCGGCGGCGGCCAGCAATTTTAGCAGACAGGACCAAAGCAGCAGCTCGATAAGAATGGGGGCGTAGAGCACCAGCGCGGCCAGCAGCGCAAAGCCGCCCACAGCGCCTTTCACTAGGCTCACGCTGCTCAAAATGACCCCGCAGGCCTCGCTTAGCGCGCCGCCTACCAAAGGCACGCTGCCGGTGAAGATTTTTACACCGCGCACCACCATTGCGTCGGCTGTGTTGGCAATCAAGCTTTTAATGCTCAACAGTGCCGAGAACAGCCCGGCCAGCACCGCAAAGGTGCCAATCACCGCCTTTTTGATGCCCCCGGCCACAGCGGAAAGATTTGCGTCCTTTGCGGCGCCGTCTACCAGGCTCAGGCCCAGCACCACCCCTGTGCAGGGGATGATCACCCCGTCGGCCAACTGCGACAACCCCTGCGCCGCCGCAAAGGTGATGCTGTGGTAGCTCAGTGCCAGGGCAGGGTTGCCCTGCGCGGTAATGATCCCCGCCAAGATGGGGATCAGCAGCAGGCTGAAGCCGCTGCCGGTCTTCACCACTGCCGCCGCAGCCTTCATCAGCTCTGCCAGGCCCGGCAACAGCAGCAGCAGTGCCAGCATGCTGCCTGCCACCGCAAGGCTGTGACGGGTTTTCTCCTCCTCCGGCATGGCCGCAAAGGCAAACGACAGCAGCAGCACAACCCCCAGCGCCATTGCCCCCGACCGCAGCACCTTGCCCAAGCTCCCTTGCAGCATGTCAAACAACAGCGTCAGAATATCCCGCGGCGACGCGTCCATCAGGCCATAAAGATCAATGCCCTGCACGCCCAGCCGGCGCAGCTGCTCCCGGGTTTCCTCTGGCAGCGCACCTTCCAGGGCCCCTGCCCCCGAGGCTTCCAGCTGCGCTTCAAAGGCCGCGTCGCGCGCCGCGTTTTCGCCTGCGCCCTGCAATGGCTCCTCTGCAAACGCGGGGCATGCCAGCAGCCAAAGCAGCCCGCACACCACCGCCAACCTTTTAATACACTTCACTAGACCTCTTGCCCCAAAACAACAAAAATTTTTTGACCATTTTTCTAACCAACAAAAAGCAGGAACGGTTGCCCCCAAAAAGAGGCAGTGTGCCGCAAAAAGTGGTTTGAGCGCTTGCGCTGCTGGCAGCTATTTTCATCCCCTAATCAGCCCCACCGCCAGCTCCGCGATGCTTTTGAGCAGCGGCAATGTGAGCGACAGCACCAGCAGGCGGCCACCCAGTTCCACAATGTTGGCAAGAGCCCCGGAGCCGCTGTCCCGGCACACGTCCGCAGCCAGCTGCGTGGTGACGCAAATACCCAGCGCTTTGGCGAGCATTGTGAAGGGGCTGTTGCCGCCAACGCCGCCTGTGTCGCCCGTGTCATTGCCGGGCGCAAATTGCAGCATGCCCTCCATAGCCCCCAGCAGCTCCCGCAGCACACCCATCAGCAGCAGCGCCACCGCCAAAATGCCGCCCAGCTGCACAAACATTGCCAGTTCCGGCTTCACCTGCCGCACAATCAGCGCCGCCACCGCGGCGATCACCGCCGCGCCAATCAATTTCCACATATGACCCTCAACTCTTTATAACGCAACGGAAAAGCGACCAAAAAGGCTATGTTTTTCGCATCAAATTGGCAGAGCGCCCTGCACGGTTTCCAGCAAGTTCAGCAGTTGCGGCACAAGCATCATCAAAATCACCACAATGCCCGTGAGCACCAGCAGCATGCCATATTCGTCCCGGCCCAGCTTTGCAAGAATCTGCTGCAAAACCGCGACAATCAGCCCCACCGCCGCAATTTTAAGAATAATGGTCATATCCATTGGTGCGCTCTCCTTTTGGTTCTTTTTTTGCAAGAAAAAGAGGTGCGTTAAAGGAACAGTATCAGTACCGTCACCCCCGCGAGAATCCCCAGCGTGCACAGCGATTTGCCACGGCCATCGCGGGCGGCGCGCGCCTGGTCGAACCGGGTTTGCAGCAGATTGTCTTGCAACAGCCGGGCTTCGCGCTGGCCTGCCGCGTCGCTGTTGCCCAAAATTTCGCCCAGCAAAAGCAGCTGCAGCCGGTCGTCTTCGCGCAGGCCGCCGCCGTGGGCAGCAAGGGCTTCGCGCCACGCCCCCGGGAACCCAATCCCCTGCCGCAGCCCCCGCAGACAATGGGGCAAAAACACCGGGCATCGGCTTTGCGCGCAGACGTCTTCCACCATCTGTTCCAACGGCGGCCGCAAAAATTGCAGCTGTGCCCGCAGCGACGCGACCATTTGCAGGCACAGTTCCAGTTCCCTGGCGCGCAAATGCAGCTGGCGGCTCAACAGCGCCCCCGTGCCCCCGCAGGCCAAAAACAGCAGGCTCAGCGCAATGTATTTGAGCGGCATTTTACATTCCTCTCTCTCAAATCTGCAATTTTAGCAATTGCGCAAGGGCAATCCGCGCCGCGCAGTTGCACAAGGGCGTCGAACACGCCTTCGGCCAGCAGGGGCTGCAAGGCGGGCTTGGCAAGGGCTTCCTCCGCGCTGCCCGCATGGATAGTCGCCACAAAACGCACGCCGGCGCGGCCGCCGGTCTCCAGCGCTGCAATGTCGGCGGCGCCACCCAGCTCGTCGCACAAAATCACCTCCGGTGCCAGGGAGCGCAGCGCCAGCAAAACCCCCTCGCCCTTGGGATAGCCCGTGAGCACATCGGTGCCGGCGCCCACGTTGCAACAGGGTGTGCCGTTGCGGGCTCCCGCCAGTTCGCCGCGCTCATCCAGCAGGCACACCCGGCGGCACGGCCCATGCACGCCTTCCGAAATCCGTCGCGCCAAATCTCGCAGCAGCGTGGTTTTGCCGCTGCCCGGCACCCCCGCAACCAGCACCCCCGGCAGCCGCCCCTCCGCAAAGAGCTGCGCACACAGTTCTGCCGCCGCCCCGGGCACTTCGCGGGCAACGCGCAAGTTGATGGATGAAAAGGCCCTTACAGCGGTGATTTTGCCGTTTTCGGCCACAGCGGTGCCGCAAATGCCCGCCCGGTGCCCCCCCGGTAGCGTCACAAAGCCCTGAACAATCTCATCCGCAAAGCTGTGGATGGAATACTCGCACAACTGCCGCAAAACCTGTTGCAGCTGTGCGCCGGTCAGGCGCAGGCAAGGCGAAGGGAGCAGCGGCGTGGGTCGCCCGGCCGTCGTAAAAAACCAAACCCCTTCCGGCGTGGTGAGTGTCAGCGCCCCACCGGCCCGCATGCGGATTTCTGTCACGCGGCTGCGCAAATCTGCGTGCACGCCACCCAGCAGCGCGGCAATCTCTCCCGGCAAATGCGCCGTTGCCTGGTCAAAGGGCTTTGCGCCCGGCTGCAATTCCATTCTCATGCCCTCCCATGCCGTCTGTTCATTCCTATGCAAAAGTTGTCCCGTATATGCGGGTTGTCCCGCAGTATTTTTTGCAAACAAAACGCGTCGCGGCGGGCGATGCCGTGGAGGAATAAAAAATTCCCTGCCAAACCGGCAGGGAACGAATCGTATGTTTTTGTTGTGGAATCGTGTATGAACAAATTATTTTTGCAGAGCAAAGGCGTTGGCTGTTTCGGGCTGCTTGGCAAGGTCGGCCTCGGCGATATAGGTGATGTCGCGGCAGGTGCCGCCCGCCAGGCGGATGCGCTTGCGCAACAGATGACCCGCATGGCCAAAATAACGCAGGCGGTTGCTCACAATGCACATCACATCGCGCCCGCCCAGGTCGCAGCGATAAAGGAACTCATTGCATTCCGCGCTGGGCGAAAACGCCCGCAGAGAATCCACCATCATGATCTGGTCATATTTTGCAAAATCAATGTCTAGCGGCGCCAAACGCACCCCGCGGCCGGTCACAGCGCGATAGAAGTCCGCAATATCGTCGAGCACCGGGCGTTTTTTGTAGCGCGGACGCAGTTCCAGCACATCGACGTCGTTGTTGGCGCAGGCTTCGCACATTTCGCGCAGGGCACTTTTGTTTGTGTGATAAATTAACATGGTTTTCATAAAATCCATCTCCCCCTGTAGTCTGGCCGCGTCTGCGGCGGTTGTGCATCTATTTTTAGTTGGCTATCGCTTCGAGTGTTTTGCCTAGCCACGCAATCACGGTTTCAAATACTTGTTCGTGTTCCGGCTCCAGCAGAATTTCGTGACGCATGCCCGAAAATATGCGGGCTTGCAACCGGTTGCAGCCGGCTTCGCGCAGCCGCCGCACCACCAATTCAACGCCTTTGCCAAAACTACCCACGGGGTCTGCGTCGCCCGCGATGAATAGCATGGGGAGCTGGTAGGGCATTGAAGTAAACCAGCGTTTGTTCGAAACAGACTCCAGCAGCGAAAATAAATCTAAAAAACCTTGCGCGGTGAACAAAAACCCGCAGCGCTCATCCGCAATGTATTTGTCCACTTCCGCTTCGTCGGTGTTGAGCCAATCGAACTTGGTGCGCGGCTTGCCGGGGTATTTGCTATTATAGTTCCCAAAAGCAACGGAATCAAGCAGTGGGCTGCGATGTTTTTCTCCTCGCGCGGCTGCCACCAGTTTGGCTATTAATATGCCCGCGGCGGCGGCCGGGTTTGGCGCGCTTGTGCCGCAGAACACGGCGGCTGCCACATCCTCACTGTGCCGTTCGCAATAGGCTCGGGACAAAAAAGAACCCATGCTGTGCCCAAACAGCACAATCGGCAAGCTTTCGGGATACGTATCCCGCATCAGGGCGGTCATTTGCCGTATATCGCCAATCAGGTTTTTCCAGCCATGCATTTTGCCAAAGTAGCCAAGCTGGTCGTCGGTCACCGCCGATTTTCCGTGTCCTAGCAAATCCATGGCCCACACGTCGCAACCCGCTTCGCACAGCGCCTGGGCAAACCCCTCGTAGCGTTCGCCGTGCTCCGCCATGCCATGCACAATTTGCACCGCGGCACGGGGTGCTCTGCCGGTGGATTGCCACACACGGTAATAAATGTTCACCAAGCCGGAAGCCGATGGAAAGGTGCCCTCGCTCCTGCTGCATACCATTTTTTTCGCCTCCTCTAAAAAATCGTGTGCCAAATGGTTGCAGGTTCATTATTATTAGGATGCAGTCATTATACCATAAAAAGAAGAAAAATGTAACCCCTTTGTAATCGTTTTTTTATTTTTGTAGGATTTAATAAAAAAAATGGTAATCAGCGGAATTTTTAGAATGAAAAAACAAGCATTTTACACAAAACGAACTGCAATTATTCCTGCAATCTAGTTCTTTCGCGGCCCCTGCGCAATTTTTGGGTTGCAATTTCAATTTCAATATGATATAATAAAATTAATTTGATGGCGGGAACGTGATTTTGCAAGCGCAGGCAAAGCGCGAACAAGCCCTAATCACAAAACGGATGGGGGATATGCTTGGGGAATCTTCAAAAAATCAACCGCAAGCTGCGCAAATTTGCGCGGCAAACGGGAGGACAGTTTTTTGTGCGCAAAGACCGCGCGCATTTGGTGTTGGAAGGCGAAAGCGGCGACTGGCAGGCCATTGTGCATGCCGGCTACATTGCGGCCAAGGGCGGCAAGCGGTGCAAAGGCTGCTTGGTGAACGACGTGCGCTACACCGGGGAAGCGCCGCCGCCCACGCGGCTGCCGCAACTGCGGGATGACGCCCTGG
>JAITBA010000157.1 GCA_031283835.1 Oscillospiraceae bacterium | reverse complement strand
TGTATATTGAGCACCGTGGCCTGCACACCCTCGTTTTGCAGCAGCGCCGCGGCAGCCAACGCCTCGTTCACCATCAGGCCTGTTGAGACAATGGTCACATCTTTGCCCTCGCGCAAGCGCACGCCTTTGCCAATTTTAAAGATATAGCTCTCGTCAAAAATGCGCGGCACCGCCAGGCGGCCAAAGCGCAGATAGACCGGACCCTCCCATTCCGCCGCGGCAAACACCGCCGCATAGGCCTCCCGATAATCGGCCGGGTTGATGATCGTCATGCCGGGAATGGTGCGCATAAGGGCAATATCTTCGTTGCACTGGTGGCTCGCGCCATCTTCGCCCACAGAAATCCCCGCGTGGGTGGCGCCGATGTTCACGTTAAGGTGCGGATAACCGATGCTGTTGCGGATCTGCTCGAAGGCGCGGCCCGCCGCAAACATGGCAAAGGTGCTGGCAAACACCGTGTAACCCGTGGTGCTCAGGCCCGCCGCCACACCAAACAGGTTTGCCTCGGCAATGCCCGCGTTAAAAAACCGCTGCGGAATCGCCTTCTTGAACACGCCGGTTTTGGTGGCCGCCGCAAGGTCGGCGTCCAGCACAATCAACTTTTCGTTCTGCGCGCCCAAATCAACCAACGCCTGCCCATAGGCGTCTCTTGTCGCAATTTTATCCGCCATATCATTTGCCCTCCCCTTCTGGTTGTGCCAGCACAGCCTGCAGCTCTGCAACCGCCGCCGCGTATTGCGCCTCGTTGGGCGCGCTGCCGTGCCACGACACGTTGTTTTCCATGAAGGAAACACCCTTGCCCTTCACGCTCTTGGCAATGATGGCCGTAGGCTTGCCGCCGCCCTGTTTGGCTTGCCGCACCGCCGTTTCAATTTGATCAAAGTCGTGCGCGTCAATTTCAATCACGTTCCAGCCGAAGGCCGCAAATTTTTCGCCAATCGGATAAGGGGAGTTCACTTCCTCCACCGTGCCGTCAATCTGCAGGTTGTTGTTATCCACAATGGCAACCAAGTGGTCAAGTTTTTTGGCCGCCGCAAACATAGCGGCCTCCCACACCTGGCCTTCGCCCAGCTCGCCGTCGCCCAGCAGCGCATAGACATAGTAGCCTTTGCCGCCGATTTTGCCGCCCAGCGCCATGCCAACCGCCGCCGAAATTCCCTGCCCCAGGCTGCCGGTGCTCATGTCTACGCCGGGGGTCAGCTTCATGCTGGGGTGGCCTTGCAGGTGCGCGCCGTTCTTGCGCAGGGTCTTCAAATCCTCTACCGGAAAAAAGCCCTTCCACGCCAACGTGGAATACAGCACCGGCGCGGCATGCCCCTTGCTAAGAACAAAACGATCGCGATCCTCCCACTTGGGGTTTTGCGGGTCCACTTGCATGGCCTCAAAGTAGAGATACGTCAGAAGATCGGCCGCCGAAAGCGAACCGCCCGGGTGCCCCGACTTGGCGTTGAATACGCCTTCCAGCACCCCCATACGGATTTTTGTCGCAAGAATCCGCAATTTCTGCTTGCGTTCTGGTGTCATAGTTCTCCTCCTATTATAATCGAATTCGCGGGCAGGGCGCGCTGCTATGCTGCCCTGTTCGCGTTTGTTGCCCAAGCTGTTACAACGAGAGCATATCGGTCTGACGTTACCTCCACGGGCGAACCAATCCGCGGTGCGTGAGGCCACGCCCGTCCTCTCGTCGCACGGCGTTCGTTTTGCGCGGATTGGGCTGCGCCGTGTGGTTACGGCCACATCAAATGGGTGAATTTCGTCTGCGATTTCTACCGCAGCTCATGATGAAAAAGCGCAGCGAAGAAGCGTTCGCGCTTCAAATACCGCGCGTGGTGCAAGCGCGCCGAGGGCAAGCCTTATTTTTGCTGCCAAGGGCTTGATTTTTTGTTTGCAGACGGTGTTGCAATAGCAATCATCGCAACCCCCGCACAAACGCTTCGAACCAGGCGGGCAGCTCGGCTTCCACTTTGATGGACGCCCCTGTGCGCGGGTGAACAAAGCCGATGAATCGGGCATGCAAACATTGGCCGCAAAGCCCCTTTGCAGGCGGCTTGGGGCCATAGAGCGGGTCGCCCGCCACGGGGCGGCACAGGTGCGCCATATGCACGCGAATTTGGTGCGTGCGCCCGGTTTCGAGCCGCAGAACCAGTTCCGCAAAGGCCTCGTGTTGCTTGCACACTTGGTAATGCGTGCGCGCGGGTTTTCCGCCGGGCACAACGGCCATTTGTTTGCGGTTGCGCGGGTTGCGACCCATGGGAGCGTCCACCATGCCCGCGAGTTCTTTCATCGTGCCATGCACCACCGCCCGGTATTCCCGCACAAAACTGTGGGCGGCAATCTGCTGCGCCAGACCCGCGTGGGCAAAGTCGTTCTTGGCAACCATCAGCAAGCCGCTGGTGTCCTTGTCGATCCGGTGCACAATGCCGGGCCGCAGCACCCCGTTGATGCCCGAAAGCCGGCCCCGGCAGTGCCACAGCAGGGCATTGACCAGGGTATGTTCGGGGTTGCCCGGCGCGGGGTGCACCACCATGCCCTGTGGTTTGTTCACCACCAGCAGGTCGTCGTCCTCATAGCGCACATCCAAGGGAATATTTTCGGCACGCGCCAGAGGCTGCACCGGCGCCGCAAAGGCACACGCAATGGCATCGCCCTCGTTGAGCACCGCGCTCTTTTTCGCGGCTTTGCCATTCACCAGCACCCGGCCGTCGTCAATCATCCGCTGGCAAAACGCGCGGGATTTTTGCAACAGCTCCGCTAGAGTGCTATCCAGCCGCGCGCCATCAAATTCGCCCGGCAAGCGGTCAATCACACACGACACGCCGTCCGCGCTCAAGGCATCACCGCCGTTTGCGTCCGGCTGCTTTCTTGCACAAGCAGCCACAGCACCAGCCACACCACACCACAAAAAATCAGCACATCCGCCAAATTAAAAATTGCAAAGTGGACAAACAGAAACTCAAAATAATCCACGACATAGCCTTGCAGCACCCGGTCAACCAGGTTGCCAACGCCGCCGGCCAAAATCAGCACGGTGCAGCACAGCGGCGCACCGCGGCGAACACGCCCCGCAAGCACCAGCGCAAGGCCCGCCAGCATCAGTGCCCCCGTGAGCACCTGCACCAGACGCATCATAACGGCGGAATCGCCGAAGACACTGAAGGAAATGCCTGTGTTTTCAACATATTGCAGGCCAAACACGCGGGGGATGAGCACCACGGAGGTGCCGTCGGCCCGCAGCACGGCCTGCGCCATGCGTTTGACCAGCTGGTCGAATCCCACAAGCAACAAAACACACCCCAAGGCCGTCAGCCGCTGCCACAGCCTAGGCCTTACGCGTGATTTTTGGTTCACAAAAAAACTCTTGCTTTGCATTATATGAAACTAAATCCTTCCTCTGCCTGCGCCGTTGCGGGTTGCTCCAGCGCCGCTTCCAACGCCGCAAAAAGGTCGGGCGTTTCGTCTGGCAGGGGCGTTGACTGCGCGTCTTCTTCCGGTTCCCGCGCCACAACAGAGTCGGGTTCCGGTTCCTGCGTCAACACAAATGCCGTGGGCGGATCGGCAACCTGTGACGTGTCCTCCGGCTCTTGCGCCTGTGCGGCGTCTTCTTCCTCCGCCTCGGGCAGCCACGCCACAGCCTGCAGCAGCTTTTCGCGGTATGCGGCAGTTTCGCGCTTGAGCCTGTCGAGCACCTGCTGTTCCCTCTGTGCTTCGGAGGAGACGCGTACCAGCGTCTGCTGGGCCTTGACGCGCGCTTCGTCGAACTGCGCCTCGGCACAGGCTTTGGCGCGTGCCAGCAAATTTTCGGCATGGGCTTTGGCGCGTGTCTGCAAATTTTCGGCATGGGCCTGCGATTCTAGCAGCAGCTTTTCCGCATCTTCTTTTGCGCCGCTCAACAGCGCCGCCGCTTCTGTCCGCGACTCGCGCCGCAGCGCTTCCGCCTCGGTTTGCGCCTCGCGCAGTTGGCGGGCGCTATCCTCCTTGGCCCGGGCGGTCAGGTCGTCGGCAGCCCTTTGCGCCACGATCATCGTCTTCTGAATGAGATCCCGCTCCCCGCGCATTTGGTTTATGGCGTTGGCCAGATCCACCACCCGCTCGTACATCTCGTCTTTTTCGGTTTGCAGCTGCGCCGCGCTTTCGGTCAGCTTTTTGTAGTCCGCCGCCGCTTCCCTCAAAAACGCGTCCACATCGTCGCTGCGATAAAGCCCCTTCCCCGCGCTGCGGAAATTGTGTGACTTGATTTGCTCCGGTGTCAGCATAAGCTACTCCAGTCTAGATTGATTACTCATCATATTTAATCCCGGGGGCGCTGCCGTGAATTTCGTCGAAGAATTCGCCGTCGGCGTTGATGCCCTTGGGGGTGATCATAAACACGCGGCCCGCAATGCGCTTGACCATCGCACCGCAAGCATAGGCTACGCCGCCGATAAAATCCAGCACCCGGCGCGCCATGTCGTCGTCACAGCTTTCGAGGTTAAGGATGACGATTTTGTTTTCTGTCATGCGGTCGGCCACCTGGGTGGCTGTAGGAAAATCCTTCAGTCGCTTAAAGACCACATAGGCGTCGGCGCTTTCGGCTCCGTTTTTGCGCGCACCGCTCGCAGCAGAAGCCGCCGCCGAGGAACCGCCAAACCCCCCCGATGAAAAACCGCCGCCGGCCTCGGGGAATTCGCGGGTTGTGCCCTCGCCCGGGGCATAGCCGGTGTGCGGGCGGGCAAAGGCCACCACTTTCTCTCGTTGGGGTGCCTGGTATGCCGCCGCGCTGCGGGCATAGGTGCCATCCATCTGGTCACTTTTTTCCGTTTCCGTTTC
>JAITBA010000092.1 GCA_031283835.1 Oscillospiraceae bacterium | reverse complement strand
CGCGTTATGTGCGCATTTTGGCCGACCTAACAGCCGCGCCGCGGGACCCGGTGGACGACGCGCAGGTGGCGCAGGCCCTACGCGCGCTTTTGCCCGACGCGGAACGCGCGGACGTGACGCTGCTGGTGGAAACCAACGGGGTGTTTGCCAACACAAAGCGGCTGGCAGCGCTGCTGGCCAACCTCAAAAACGACCACGTGGGCGCGCTGTGGGATTTGCACCACCCCTACCGCTTTGCGCACGAAAGCCCCGCCCAAACCGTGGAACACCTGGGGGCATTCATCAAATATGTGCACTGCAAAGACTCGATTGCGGCGGACGGGCAGGTGCAATACAAAATGATGGGCGAGGGAGATTTGCCCTTCGATCTGTTTTTCCGGGCGCTGCGCTCCATCAACTTTGAAGGGTGGCTGAGCCTGGAATGGCTGCGGCGCTATGCCCCCGCATTGCAGGAAGCGGGGGTTGTGTTCCCTCACTTTGTGAACTTTGTGCAGGCACATTGGCCCGAAGACGTGCAGCGGCTCTATGACAACAACCGCAAAACCGGCAAATATCTGTGGCCCAAAGAACACCTGATCGACCTGACCTTCCCGCAGCTGCTCGACAGGGTAGCGGAGACGTTCCCCGACCAGTTCGCGTTCAAATACACCACGCTGGATTACACACGAACGTACCGGGAATTCCGGGACGAGGCAGATTGCTTTGCGCGCAGCTTGGTTGCCCTGGGGGTGCGCCCCGGCCACCATGTGGCCATTTGGGCCACGAACGTGCCGCAGTGGTTTCTCACCTTTTGGGCCAGCGTAAAGATTGGCGCGGTGCTGGTGACGGTGAACACGGCGTATAAAATCCACGAGGCGGAATATCTGCTGCGCCAAAGCGACACCCACACCCTTGTGATGATTGAGGGCCACAAAGACAGCGACTACGCGGGCGTTGTGCGGCAATTGTGCCCCGAGCTGGAGGAACTGGAGAAGGGCACGTCGCTGCACAGCAAAAAACTACCCTTTTTGCGCAACATTATCACGTGCGGGTTTGCACTGCCGGGGTGCCTGGAATGGGAAGACGCCATGGCCCTGGCCGCCCGCGTGCCCCAAGAGGAGGTGCTGCGCCGCGCCGCCGCCTGCCAAAAAGACGATGTGTGCAACATGCAATACACCAGCGGCACCACGGGGTTCCCCAAGGGCGTAATGCTCACGCATTATAACATTGTGAACAACGGCAAAACCATTGGCGACGGGATGGACCTTTCGACCGTTGACCGGTTGATGATTCAGGTGCCGATGTTTCACTGCTTTGGCATGGTGCTGGCCATGACGGCCGCTGTGACCCACGGCGCTACCATGTGCCCCATCCCCGCGTTTTCGCCCAGGTTGGGGCTCGCATGCATCACAAAAGAAAAAATCACGGCCTTTCATGGGGTGCCAACCATGTTCATTGCCATGCTGGCCCACCAAGATTTTGACAAAACAGATTTTTCGCACATGCGCACGGGGATTATGGCGGGCAGCCCTTGCCCCATCAAGGTGATGCGGGAAGTGATTGACAAGATGCACATGCACGAAATCACAATTGTGTTTGGGCAAACCGAAAGCGCGCCCGGGTGCACCATGAGCCGCACCACCGACAGCATCGAAACCCGCGTGAACACCGTGGGCAGCGCCTTTTTTGGGGTGGAGTGCAAAATTGTGGACCCAGAAACGGGCGAAGAGCTGCCCGACGGCGCGGACGGCGAATTTGTAGCCCGGGGCTACAACATTATGAAGGGCTACTACAAACTGCCCGAGGCCACGGCGGCAGCCATCGATAGCGAGGGCTGGCTCCACACTGGCGACCTGGCCCGCCGCGACGCCGACGGCAACTACAAAATCACCGGCCGCATCAAAGACATGATTATCCGGGGCGGCGAGAATATTTATCCCAAAGAAATTGAAGATTTCATCTACACGCACCCAAAGGTCAGCGACGTGCAGGTGATTGGCGTGCCAAGCACGGCCTACGGCGAAGAAATTATGGCTTGCGTCATCCTCAAGCAGGGCGAAACCGCTTCCGAAGAAGAGATTCGGCAATTTGTGATGGAACACATGGCCAAGCACAAGGTGCCAAGCTATGTGCAGTTCACCAAAAGCTTTCCGCAGAACGCGGCGGGGAAGATCATGAAATACAAAATGCGCGAGGCTGCCGTGGAACTGCTGGGGCTGCAAAACGAAAGCAAGGTTGTGACAGCCTAAGCGCTTCACTTTCTTTATTAAAAAAAAGTAGCACAAAACAGGAGGATTGGGTATGAAACATCTATTGACGGCTTTTTTTGCAACGGTGTTTTTGACGGTAGGGCTGCCGCTGGGGTTATCCGGGGCGCACCCGGCGGCGGTGGGAAGCGAATGCGCCACAACATACCCCATTGTGCTGGTGCACGGCGTGGGGTTCCGCGACAGCATTTTGGGGTTCAGCTATTGGGGACGTATTCCGGCGGCGCTGGAGGCACAGGGCGCGCAGGTGTACTACGGCGGGCAAGACAGCTGGGGCAGCGTGGAGGGCAACGCGCAGCAGCTGAAAACGCAGATCGAGAGCATTCTGGAAAAAACCGGCGCAAAAAAGGTGAACATCATTGCCCACAGCAAGGGCGGGCTCGACGCGCGATGCATGATTTCGTCGCTGGACATGGCAAA